>JAQZDD010000164.1 GCA_028751055.1 Euryarchaeota archaeon Ods04
GAGGCGTCCACGGTCGTCGGTTTCCCTTGTCTGGAGTTCATCCGTGTCTACTTTCATAGGACATGTTACGAACCGCACATGGATTAACGTTACCCACTATAGCCCACTACTGTGGAAGAAGAGTCTGTATCTTCGGCTACTTGAACTCCAGTTCCTCTGCGTCGTACGTGTACAGACGGATGTCGTTGTCGTCACAGTAGTCGGCTAAGTTCGAGTCAGGTATACCGTCGTCGAACTGACCTTCGAAGGCTACAGAAACCTCGTCACCGTCCCTGTTTACGACGACCGCTGTGTCAGGGTCGTCGTGGTCAGCCTTCACCACCCTGTCGCCGATGACGAAAGGATTCTCGGAGATTTCGAGGTTCGTGTGCTTGTAGGTGTAGAGCTTGATGTCTTGGTCGTGGCAGTACGAAGATAGCTTCGCCGGATGGTAGTCTCGCCATGCACCGGGTCCGCGGTTCATCGGTTCTGCATATGCGACGTTTATCGCCTCTCCTTCGAAAGTCTGTCCGTAGATGTTGCCCTCTTTCTCGGGCGGCAGAACCTCGACGACGATACCCGGTTCGCGGCTTGAACCATCCTTCTTTACGACTCGGTCGCCGGGCTTGAACGGATTCGTGGGACGCTGGTTCATGTGGGCTGTGTTCGGTCCGAGGTCAATGAGTTCATTCATCGGACGCGCTGCGAGATGGTCCAACTGGCTCGGGTTTTCGGCGTCGTACTCTTCGTCTGCTTCGACCTTAGATTTGAGCGTCTCGACACGTGCCCACCCAAGGAGCATGAGCGCGTCCTCGGCGTCGCGGTGCCATGACATCACGATGATATCGTCGTCAGGGTCGTTGTCAAGAAGCTTTCGGGGAAGGAAAGCAGAGACATCACGCGAGGTCTTTACGTCTACCTCGTATCCGAATACCTTGAAGTCGTACGCGGAGAAGCTCTCAGGATTACAGCGTCGTATCGCGTCTTCGTTCATCCAGTCCCACATCTCGACGGGTAGGTATTCGCGGCAGAAGCATTCGAAAGCGAGTTCGCCTAAGTTACCGATCCGTTTTACATCGCGGTCGTCCGCGCCCTGTATCACGGCTTGGTGGTGGGCGCGTTCGCGGTCTATCTCGCTGGGTGTGTAACGGTACATAGAATACCCCTGTTCGCGGAAGACAAGAAGGTAGGGGTTGGAGTTGTTTTTAGTCAGTCGGCTCCGCCACCGCACGTTCGGGAGCGACGCGGTCGTAACGCACGATGGCGTCGTACTCCTCTAAGGGAGTCGTGTCGCGTTCGTCGTCGACTATTCCGCGCGCATCCTGCGTCTCGAAACGGTCGCGTACGAACAGTTCGGCGACTAACTTCTCGCGTGCGTCGTCCGCCCCCTCAAGACGCCACTCGGCGCGCTCTAAGAGACAAGTAGCGGCGGTAACGTCGAAGACGAAGTCGGCGAGTTGCTTCGCCTCGTGCTGTGCGACCTCGCGGTCGGCAGTCTCTATCGCAGAAAATGCGTCCGCGAGAGCGTCGAGTTCTTCGCGCACCTTCTCGACAGTCTCGTCCAACCGCGGGTCTTCTACCGCGTCGAGACGTTCCTCGAACTCGTCGACGAAGGCGCGGTGTGCCAACTCGGAAGCCATCGACCTGAGAACGTCGAGAGCCATGATGTTCGACGCACCCTCCCAGATTGGTGCGACCTGCGCGTTCCTGAGAAGACGCGGATGGACGAACTCCTCGACGTATCCGTCGCCGCCCTTTATCTCCATGGCGTACGAAGCGTTGTCGACAGCCATCCGTCCAGTCCTGTACTTGACGACGGGCGTGAGTATACGCATCAGCCTGTAGGCGCGTTCGTCCACCTCGCCGGCACGCTCTGCGCGTTCACGCCTGCCGTACTGCTCAACGGCTTCGAAGGTCGCGGCTACTGCGGCTTCGTGCTTCACCGTCATCTCGACCATGTCGCGCCGCATCAACGGCTGGTCCTTGAGCTTCTTCCCGAACGCGTCGCGGTTGGCGACGTGTATCCTGCTCTCCAAGAGGGCGCGTCCCGTCGAACTGCCGACGGCGTTGTACAGCCTCTGCATGTTGAGCATCTCCGACATGTACTTGAAGCCGCGTTCGGTCTCGCCGAGCAGGTATCCCTCGGCACCTTCGAAGACTACTTCGCCCGTCGGGACGCTGACGGTGCCGAGTTTGTCCTTGAGACGACGGTACAGAAAGTCGTTCGGCTCGCCGTTGCGTCTGGTGCGCGGCACGAGGAAGAGCGACAAGCCCTCGGTTCCGTCGGGTGCGTCGGGGCGGCGAGCGAGAACCATCGCCGCCTCCGAGTCGACGTTGGAGCAGAACCACTTCTCGCCCGTGAGTTCGTAGACGCCGTCCTCGCCCGTCGGTTCGGCGACGGTGTCGTTCGCACCCACGTCGCTTCCGCCCTGTTTCTCGGTCAGGAACATCGCGGCTGTGATGTGTTCGTCGTAGTCGCGCGCCGTCAGAGCGTCGTAGTACTCCTCCAGGTCGCCGTCGTCGAACTTTTCGAGCAGAAGCGCGGCACCTCCCGTCATCGCGGCGGGGCATCCGAGTCCGGTGCTCGAAGCGTACGACATGAGGTAGAAACGCGCGAAGTGCTCGACGTGCGAGACAGGTTCGTCGCGTCCCTCAGGCGGTTCGAAGATGTCGGCGATAAGACCGCTCTCGTAGACCAGACGTTCGTTCTCCGTGTGCTTCGGGTGGTACACGACCTCGTTGACGCGTTCGCCGTTTCTGTCGTAGGTGCGGAGTTCGGGCGGGTTGTCGGCGACGACATCGGCGTTGGGCGAAACCTGTTTGCCTACTGTCTCGCCGAACTCGCGCAGACGCCCCTCTGTTTCGTCGTCGAGACCTATACGCCTCTCCACAGTCCGGCGTATCGCGGGGTCGAGTTCCCAGTAGTTACAGTCCTGTCCACGTTCGTACTCGGAGTAGTCGATGGGTTCCATGGCACGTACATCGTGCTTTCGGAGAATAAGGGTTCGGGTGACCTACGTCTCAAAATACTGAATCAAGACGCAAAATACTAAAACTACCGGAGCATAGCCGAAGACATGACGACGAGTCACGAGGAAAAGATGAGAAGTTTACGTGACGTGGCTATGACGGTGCGCGAGCCGCGGAACGCGCAGGAGATCGCCGAATCGGCAGGTGTAGCACCCAACACGGCACGCAAGTATCTGCGCCAACTTGTGGAGATTAACAGGCTCGTCGCCGTTGAGCGCGGACGTGAGACTCTCTACTATCCCGACCCTGCTACACAGCGTTTTGACCAGATACGCGACCTGATACGGGAAAACACGAAACGAGAACTCGCTGAGGAACTTGACGCGATAGAGTCGGATACTGAGAAGTGGAAGCAAAAGTACAGCGTCAAGACTCCCGACGAACTCCGTGCCTCTATCTCGGGAGAGCCGGAGGAAGAGCGCATGTCGAGGATACGTGACGCCGAGGACTGGGAGTACTTCGAACACAGGTCTGAGATGATAGGACACGCCCTCATGCTCTACGACTCTGTCGAGGGGGACCTGTCCGAGTACGAAAGCCTCACAGCCGATGCGTGACACGGAGCGCGGTAACCGTAACCATCTCGACAGGTACGAGATACACAAACGTGTCAGGGACAGGCTCCGGCGTAC
>JAQZDD010000275.1 GCA_028751055.1 Euryarchaeota archaeon Ods04
AACTCTCCGACGGCTGTATCTGCTGTGAGCTACGCGGTGACCTGCTCGATGCCGTCGGTAAGCTCGCACAGAAAGGCGGCTTCGACCACCTCCTCATCGAGTCGACCGGCGTCGCAGAGCCGCTTCCCGTCGCACAGACGCTAACACTCGGCTTCGGTGTCGAGGACATAGACCCGACAGAGTTCTACGAGGAGACAGGCGTCGAGCCTATGGAGTTCTACGAACTCGACACGACGGTGACGGTAGTCGACGCTCACCAGTTCTGGGACGCTATGAACTCCGACGGTTCGCTCATGGACGGCGACACGGAGAAGCCGCTTGCCGACCTCCTCGTGGAGCAGGTCGAGTTCTGCGACGTCCTCGTGCTCAACAAGTGCGACCTCGTGTCCGACGAGGATATAGACGAGATAGAGGAGACCGTCAGGAAGCTACAGCCGCGCGCCGAAGTCGTGCGGACGGAGCACGGACGTATCGACCCCGACGAGGTGCTCGGAACAGGACTGTTCGACTTCGACGAGGCGAGCGAGTCGGCTGGCTGGCTCCGTGAACTCCGTGAGCCGCACGCCTCCGCCGAGGAAGAGCACGGTGTCAAGTCCTTCGTCTTCGAGGCGGAAAGACCGTTCCGTCCCGAGCGTTTCGCAGACTTCCTTGACGACCTGCCGACCGGTATCGTCCGGTCGAAGGGACATTTCTGGCTAGCCGGACGTGACGAAGCCGCACTCGCCCTCGACATCGCGGGTCAGTCGGTACGGATAGGCTACGGCGGCGACTGGATAGCCGCGCTCCCCGAGGAAGAACGCGACGAGATACTCGACGAGAACCCCGAACTCCGCGAGACGTGGGACGAAAAGTACGGCGACAGGGACACGCGTCTGGTCGTTATCGGAGTCGACATCGACCGCAGAGGGATACACGACAGACTGGAGGACTGTGTCCTCGACGACGAGGAGATGGAGGCGGACTGGACCGACTTCGAGGACCGTTTCCCCGAGTTCGTCGAGCCGGAAGAGGCGGAGAATGACGAGACAGAGCACGAACACGGAGACAGGGGCGAGGAGGTCGGACTTGCCGACTGAGACTGCGACCGGAGCCGAGAGAGGAAGGAGGCAACGAAGATGACTGAGAAAGGCTTCCGGAGAGCCGTCCGGTCGAACGTACCGCGCGACGCACGTACAGAAGCCGTCGATAGGGTAGCCGACGACGGCGACGTGCGTAAACTTGCTGTCATCGTAAAGGCGGGCGGCTTCCCCGCATACCTCCGCAGGCACGCGCTCGCCGCACTCGTGAATCTCGGAGAGGACGACGTTCTCGAAGAGCTATCCGAGGACACCGCAGTCGACGAAGCTCTGAGAGACGAAGCCGAGAGACACGTCTGCTGAGCTACATCAAACGGTAAGTTCCGAGGAAGTCGACCCATTCGACGTGTTCTTCGAGCGCGTCGAGTATCTCATCCACGTCGCCGCCCTGAAAGTCGATATGGAAGACGTAGTCGCCGAGTTCACGTTTCGAGGGGCGCGACTCTATCCGTGTCAGGTTGACGCCACGTTCCTTGAAGACGCCTAAGATGTCGTACAGAAGCCCGGGGCGGTCGCCTCCTGGATAGACGACGATGGTCGTCTTTGCGTCTCCGTCGCGTCCTTCGGCGTCCTCGCCGTGTTCTGCGTCGGCGGCTTCGCGCGCCACAGCCACGAAACGCGTCGAGTTACCATCCACGTCCTGCACTGCTTCGTCGATGACACGTACCGTCCCGTCGGCGAGCGAAGGATGTGCGATTGCGGCGACTGAGGCATCTTCGCGCGCCTCTTCGACGCCCGCCGCTGTGCTCGAAACGCTCCTGAGTTCGGCGTCCGGATACCGTTCGCGCAGGTAGCCGCGGCACTGCGCGAGTGCCTGCGGATGGCTCGCTACTACGTCGAATCCGTCATCCTGAGCCAAGAGCGCGTGTTCCACGTCGACGACGACCTCGGCGACGATATACAGGTCGTACTCCGTCAGAACGTCGAGCGTGGCGTTGACGCTCCCCTCTATCGAGTTCTCGACTGGAAGGACGCCGCGTTCTACCTCGCCCGACTCGACCGCCTCGGCTATCTCGGGCACGCCGTCGTAGAAACAGACGTCGTCGCCGAGACGGCGCGCGGCGCGGTGTGAGTAGGTTCCTTCAGGTCCAAGGGTGCCTATCATCTCGTTTTCCTCGGTCGCAGTTCGTCCGCGCCGCTTAACCGTCTTAGGGTTAGTGGTCGATGGGCGCGTATAACGGCAGGTTTTACTACCGTGTAATACGTATACCCCACGATGGCAGACTCAAACAGCAACAACGGCGATTTCGAAAAGTTCAGCGAAGTTGGAGAGGCGGATGTCACACGCGCAATAGGTCAGGAGTGGACCGAGGAGTTCATGAACTTCTCCGACTCCGACGTCATAATCGTCGGAGGAGGTCCGTCGGGACTCGCCGCGGGCAAGGAGCTTGCGGAGCGCGGCGTCAAGACGATGATAGTCGAGAAGAACAACTACTTCGGCGGCGGCTTCTGGCTCGGTGGCTT
>JAQZDD010000321.1 GCA_028751055.1 Euryarchaeota archaeon Ods04
TCCGGCGGCGTTGATGACGTAGTCGACGGCGAGCGTCACCTCCGTGTCCGCACCGTCGGTGTACTTGACGGCTTCGACCTCGCCTTCCTCCGTCAGTATATCGGTCACCTCCGCATCCGTCACGACACGCGCGCCGTTCCTCGTCGCGTCTAAGGCGTTCGCCGCCACGAGACGTACGGGGTTGACGACGGCGTCGGGCACCACGAAGCCGCGCTCCGCGTCGTCGGCGAGATACGGATACTCCTCGTGGAGTCGGTCTGCGTCCAAGATACGCGTCGGTATATCGTGGTCCTCGCACGCGCCGACCTTTCTTTCGAAGTAGCCGTCGGGGTCCTCGGGAAGTTCGACGAAGACGCCTCCTGTCATATCGACGCATTCGGGTGCTATCTCTCGTAGAACGCGGTTCTCGGCGATACAGTCGCGCGCGCTCTCCCCGTCCCTGTCGGCGTAACGCGCGCCGCTGTGCAGAAGACCGTGTGCGTGCCCCGTCGCACCGCTCGTCAGACCGCCCTTCTCTAACAGGACGGCGTCGACGCCGCGGAGAGCGAGGTCGCGCAGAACGCCGACGCCCGTCGAACCACCGCCGACTACGGCTACCTTGGTGCTCATCGCCGGAGACACGCGTCCGTGAGCCGTATTCTTTATGATTTATGGGGCACGTCAAAGGATAGGAAGACAGACAGATGGGTTACATAGGCAGCATCGACCAAGGCACGACGGGCACACGTTTCATGGTCTTCGACGAGACGGGGACGCCCGTCGGAAACGCGTACGCGAAGCACGAGCAGATATACCCGCAACATGGATGGGTCGAACACGACCCCGACGAGATATGGAAACGGACGAAGGAGGTCGTTCTGCGCGGCTTGGGAGAGGCAGGCATCGAACAGTCGGAACTCGAAGCAGTCGGCGTCACAAACCAGCGCGAGACGACGGTCGTCTGGGACGAAAGCGGAGAGTCTGTCTACAACGCAGTCGTCTGGCAGGACAGACGCACGACTGAGCGTGTCGAGGAACTCGTCGCCGAAGGAAAGGAGGAAGAGATACGCGCCAAGACAGGCTTGGAGCCGAACTCTTACTTCTCAGCGACGAAGTTAGAATGGCTACTCGAAAACACCGTCGGCGACGCCGACCGCGATAACGTCCACGCAGGAACCGTCGACTCGTGGCTAATCTACCGCCTGACAGAAGGGGAGGCGCACGTCACCGACACGACGAACGCGTCGCGTACGATGCTTTTCGACATACACGAACTGCGCTGGGACGACGACCTCTTAGAGGAGTTCGGCGTTCCGCGCTCTGTTCTGCCCGACGTAAAGACCTCTTCCGGCGATGTGTACGGCTATACCTCGGAGGACGGCTTCTTGGGCGAGTCGGTGCCCGTAGCAGGCGCGCTCGGCGACCAGCAAGCCGCGCTCTTCGGACAGACGTGTTTCGACGCTGGCGACGCCAAGAACACGTACGGAACGGGTTCTTTCTTCCTCACCAACACGGGCGACGAAGCCGTGAGGAGCGACCACGGTCTTCTGACGACGGTCGCTTTCGAGCGCGCGGGCGAAAAACCCAAGTACGCCTTAGAAGGCTCAGTCTTCATGACTGGAGGCGTCGTCGAATGGCTCGAAGAGGTCGGTATGATAGACAGCGTCG
Organism: Euryarchaeota archaeon Ods04; assembly: GCA_028751055.1. Taxonomy (GTDB): domain Archaea; phylum Halobacteriota; class Halobacteria; order Halobacteriales; family Halorutilaceae; genus Halorutilus. The sequence continues at coordinate 1,648 of JAQZDD010000321.1, forward strand.
AGGCGTGTGAGAAGGTCGCACGCGAAGCGGGTTCGTCAGAGGGCGTCTACCTCGTCCCAGCCTTCACGGGCTTGGGCGCGCCGTACTGGGACGAAAGAGCATCGGGCACGGTCGTCGGCATGTCGCGCGACACGCGTAGCGAGCATATCGTACGCGCCGCGCTGGAGAGCATCGCGTACCAGACACGCGACGTCGTCAAGGCGATGGAGGAGGACGCAGGCGTAGAGATAGACACGCTACGTGTCGACGGCGGCGCGGTACAGAACGACCTCATATGCGAGCTACAGGCGGGCATCGTAGGCGTCGACATCGACCGTCCCGTCGTCGACGAGACGACCGCACTCGGTGCGGCTTACGCAGCAGGGCTGACGGTCGGCTACTGGGAGACGCTCAAAGAACTCCGTGAGAACAGAAAGGTCGACCGTATCTTCGGTTCGGAGGAGCACGAGCAGGAGGTCGACTCCGA
>JAQZDD010000272.1 GCA_028751055.1 Euryarchaeota archaeon Ods04
GTGTAGCTGACTTCGGCGACTTCGGAGGCGACCGACGGCAGACCGTCTTCTAAGAGCGCGGCGGTCTGCGGCGCGGGCGGCGTCACGACGACGGCGTCGTATTCGTTGTGCGCGTCCTCGGTTTCGACAACAGCACCACCGTCCGTCGGAACCACCTTTTCGACACGCGTCTTCGGACGGAGTTCGGCGTCCGATGCGTCTAAGATGCCGTCTCCGAAAGCTGACAAGCCGTCCCTGTGGGTGACTTTGCGTACGTCCTCGTCGTATCCTTCGGCGACGTTTCCCTCGGCGTCGAACGTCCAGACGTCGCCCTTGACCTCGACCATGCCGTCGTTGGCAGTCTCTTCAAGGAGAGCGGATACACGTCCGTCGTCGTTCTTGAGCTTGACGTAGTTCGCTCCGTTGTCGTAGACACAGCCCTCTCGCTCGCGTGTAGCGGCGCGTCCGAAGAGGACGCCGCTTTTCTCGTACACGGTCACGTCGGCGTAGTTCCTCAGAGCGTACGCGGCGGCTAGCCCCGACGCGCCCGCACCGACGACGGCTACGTCTACTTCGGATGTCGTCTCGTTACTGTCTACTCCGTCGGTCATGCTCTGCGTACGTAGGCACGACGGTTATGGGTTCGGAACGCACGCGTCTGTGTCCCGACGCCGGGAGACGAAGGAAACTTTATGAGTCTGACGCGGCTATTACTGTCCATGGGAACCACAGTAAAGGACTTCCACGCAGAGTGGTGCGGTCCGTGCAAACAGCAGGACCCGATAATAGAGGACCTCGAAGAGAAACACCCCGACGTAGAGTTCGAGAAGGTCGACGTAGACGACAACCCTGAGGAGGCGCAGAAGTACGGCGTCAGGTCGGTGCCTACGATAGTAGTCGAGAAGGACGGCGAGATAGTCGAGAAGTTCATCGGTCTCACACAGGCGAACGAGATAGAGGCGGCTATAGCATAGAGTAACATAGAGTAGCATAGCGGTAGCATTAGTCGCGCTCGTCTTTCTCTTCGTCAGAAACTATATTAGCCGCGCGCGTGTCGTTCGTGCGGGATGGCAGAAGAGTCTTTCACAGAGGTGACGGTCTCGTGTCCGAGCTGTGGACACAACTTCCCAATAATGGTGCACTCGGACAGAGGTTCGACGGTCACGATATGCGAGGAGTGCTTGGAACATCTCGAAGTCGACGTGCAGGACGGAGAGGTCGCTGAAGTTCAGGTAACTGCTTAGACGGTAGCCGAGTGTCGTCAGGTCGTAGTCTCAGACGCCGAGAAGCGTCAAGGCGTAGTAGACGAACAGGACGCCGAAGACGACGAGAACCGCCGCGCTCGCGTAGCCGACGGTTCTCTCGAACCTGTCGAGACGCGTGTCGGCACGGACGAGTATGGCGGGGAAGACGGTTATCCAGACGACGATACCGCCGAAGAAGCCGACGAGAACCTCCGCGCCGCCCGTTACGACCGTGCGTCCGAGGAACTCGACGGGCGCGGGATGCACGAGAGCGACGCCTGCGGTGAGCCACCAGCCTATCTGGTACGGGTTGGTCAGACCGAGCGTGAGTGCCTTAACGAAGCCGCGTGACTCCTCAACTATCCTCGTTTCGGCGCGCGCCTCACGGACGGCGAGACGTGCGAGATAAAGCATCAGGACTCCTCCCGCGAGTGCCATGACTGCGCGGACGTTCGTGGAGCGTGCGAGGGTCGCCGCGCCCGAGAAGGCGAGTACGCAGAAGACTACGTCGGCTACGAACGCGCCGAGTCCTGTGCGGAAGCCCGCACGCCAGCCACGGAAGACAGTCTCCTCCGCGATGACGGCGTTCATCGGACCGGGCGGCGCGACGAGCGAGAACGCGAGCGCGGCACCGACGACAACCGAGAGGAGTACGACGGAGGGGGACGCCGACATACAGGAGGTAAGTCAGCGTGGGGCAAAAGGACGGCGGAGAGCGTCGGATACACGGACAAAACGGCGTAAGAAGTTTGTTCCGCGCCTTCGTGTCTGCTTCCATGCCGAGTATAGAAGCCGACGGTGTTTCGGTCGAGTTCGACTGGACGGAAGAGAACGAAGAGGTGCGCGACGCCCTCGCCGACGCCGCGCCGTTCGAGGGCAAGGCGCGTCTCTGGGGCGACGAACTCTACTTCGACACGCCCGTCGACGTGGTACCCGAAGAGACGACGACCGACGTGGATGTCGGCACGGTCGCCTACTGGCAAGAAGGAAACGCTCTCTGTGTCTTCTGGGGACCGACGCCCGCGAGCGTCGGTGACGAACCGCGTCCGGCAGAACCTGTCGCTCGTGTAGGGCACGCCGAGGACGCCGAAAGACTCTCGTCGGTGGAGGCAGGCGAGACGGCGCGTTTCGCGCTCACCGATGACTAACTGTCGCGCAGGTCTATCTCCGTGTCGCAAAGACTACGGAACTTGCTGTAACTGGTGTCGCCTATCGCGTCGCGTACGGTGCAGTACATGCCGCGCGCATCCGCACGCCGTGCCTCCTTAGTCAGGCTGTCCATGAAACGGTAGACGGTCTTCTCGTTGGAGTACATGAGGAAGATGTTGAAGTTGTCTAAAACGACCCACGGACAC
>JAQZDD010000377.1 GCA_028751055.1 Euryarchaeota archaeon Ods04
TATGAATGCTTGGAGTACGCGTTCGGCACCGCGTTTGACCACGTAGAGGACGAAGACCGTGAAGACGAGTATGGCGACGAAGTAGACTATCGAGTACGTAGGGTCCTCGGCGTCGGGCGTCGCCTGAAGACCTGCCTCGTCGAACGTCGGCACGAGAGCGAGCGCGAGGAGGGGAACCGCGACGAAGAGCGCGCCCATTCCGAAGAAAGGCGCGAGGTCGCCGATGCTCGTCGGGGTGGGCGGAGAAGGTGTGTCCTCCGCACCGGCGTCCGTATCAGCATCCATATCCGCGTCTGTGTCCGTGTCTGCTTCCGCACCGGTATCTGTACCGGCATCCGTGTCCATGTCGGCGTCCTTACCAGCGTCTGCGTCGTCTCTCTCGGACATAAGGCGTGTTCGAAGGTGTCGGCGGCTACATTTATGTGTACTCTTTCGTGACCTCTACGGCGTAGCGTGCTCTCAGCCGCCGGCTTCTCACTCGTCGAGCGTGGAACGTAGACGCGAGGCACGCTCCTCGACTTCCTCTTTCTCGTCACGTAGCTCCTCCAGCGTCTCCTCTAACTCGTCCGTCTCGGCACCCGCCTCCTCACCGGCGACGAGCGCGTTACGCATCGGCTCGTACTCCCCGCGTTCCGCCATGTCGCCCACCTTTCGGAGGAGAGCGACAGTCTCCTCGTCGGCGAACGACGAGACGATACGGACGAGTTCGGGGACGCGCCGCCGGACGACGCCCTCGGGTTCGTACGAAAGCTCGAACCTCTCCGCGCTCGCCGTCTCGAAGAAGGTGCGCGGTACGGAGGCGCGGAAGCCTTCTGTGTCGTCCACGAAGTGCGAAAGCTTCGCGTCGGAGGAGTCGGCGAGTTCTAAGACGCGCTCGGCTTTCTCGTCGTCGACGTAACGCGCAAGCTTCTCGGTGGTTCCTCGCTCGATAGGTGCGTCGTCGACGAGCGGCGCGTCGAGCGTCTTCTCGCCGAGGCGTGCGACCTCGACGGCGGACGCTTCTCGCACGAAGCCGTCGAACTCCTCGCGGACGCGTCGGTTGTAGCTCTCGACCGCCTCACGCAACGGTGACGCGTCGACCTCGTCGGCTTCGCGTGCCTTCTTTAGACGTTCCTCGGCGTCGTCTATCTCGTCCTCCAGAACGTCGGCACGTTTTTCGAGGCTCCGGAGTTCGTCGCCGAGTTCTTCTTCGAGTTGCTTGTAACGTTCGTACGTCTCGACGAACTCCTCAACTTCTTCGAATTCGGCACGCGCCCTCCGGAAATGTTTGTCGCGCAGGGTGCGCGCGTCGAGGTGTGACATCGCGCTCTCGAAGGCGTCGCTCATGTGCACGTCGTCGTCTTCGACTTCTTTCTCGACACCTGCGACGAAGCCGCGGAACTGTATGTAAGCACCGAAGTCACCGCGTCCGGTAGCGTCCTCGCGGTATCTTTCGAGGTTCTTGTCTACCGTCTCGTAGAGGTCGTGCGTCTTTTTAGCACGCTCCTCGCCTACGTCGCGGACAGCATCGCGCACCTCCTCGTAGTTCTTCCTCTTCATCGTTTGTGTTGTCGTCGTCTTTATCTTCGTTAGCATCACCATCAACGTTGTCAAAGCGGAACACACGAACCACGGCTTCGACCGTACCGGACAGGTCTTGAACCGTCACCCCAGAGAAAGACGAAGCTCACCGTCAACGGATTCGAACTCCGTGCCGAA
>JAQZDD010000324.1 GCA_028751055.1 Euryarchaeota archaeon Ods04
ACGTCCTCGGTGTCGGGTTCCGTCCAGTCGACACCTCGGTTCTCGTGGTTCTGGTAGCCTAAGAGGTAGTCGTCGATACCGAGACGTGCCGCAGTCCAGTCACAGAACTCCTTGACGTAGTCGTCGTACCGCGAGGCAAGGTCGCCTTCGAGGTACTTCGTCGGTGTGCCGTGCGCCGAGAACAGCATCTCGGCGTCGTCTCCTATCTCGACGCCCTCGCTCTCGATGAACTCGGCGATGTTGTCGACGCGCATCTCGACGTAGTCGGGGTGTTCGTGCCATCCCGTTATTTCAGTGTACTCCGGCTCCCAGTCCATCTCGTCGAGGGCGTCCTCGGTCATCTGGAGAGACTCGACAGTCGTTGTGCGTCCACAGAGCGGATAGACGGGGAGAGCGACGATTTCTTCGACGCCGTCGTCTCGCGCCTCTTCAAGAGCGTCGCGCACGAACGGCTCTGTGTACTGCATGCCGTTGTATATCTCGACATCGTAGCCGCGCTCCGCGAGTTCGTCTTCCAGCGCGGATGCCTGTTCGCGCGCCTGCGGTATGAGAGGCGACGGTCCCATCTCGTCGTACTCCTCCAAGAGTCCGGGCGCGCGTCTCTCGGCGAGTTGGCGTGCGCGCTCCCGCGCCGCCTCCTCGTCGTCGATGTCCTCCATCTCCATGTTGCTCAGGAAGATACGTTCGAGGTACGGCACGACAGCCTCGCGCGTGGCTTCTTCAGGCTCTCCGAAGTTGAGTAACAGGACTCCCGTCGTCATGTTTTAGATTTGTTGTGGTGCCTTCTTAATCTACCGACTTTACAGGCTCAAAGTCGTGCAGGAAAGCCGTCGAACCGTCGTCCCAAGTCGTGTCGTGCGTCGCCTCTATACGGCGTTTGTACGCCTCCAAGTCGGGCGAACCCTCCGCCTGCGCGTCCTCGTCTGTCAGGTCGCCAAGACGGCGTTCGCGTACCTCGACGAGTTCGTACTCCTGCCCATCGATTACGAACGTGTCGCCTTCGTCGGCGTGTTTGTCTCCGCGGTGTATCTGCGTGATACGTCCCTCGGTGACTGCGTCACGTAGGCGTTGCGCGGGAAGCAGGTCGTCTGCGTCTATCCGTGCCATGGAAGAGATAGTCGCGCGCGGTTGTTAAAACTGCTGAATAAGTTAACAGCTCATTTGACACGGAAGTCGAAGCCTTCGACGCCCTCGAACTCCTTGTCGTCGAAGAACGACGCGACGCCCGCGCCGAACGAGTAGGCGAGCGCGCCCGCCGACGCGCCTATCTGTCCCCGGAACGTCCTGTGCGGTGTGAACTCGCGCATACGTGGCTCCTTGTCGACGAGTTCCTCTATCCTGTCTTTCACGTCGTCGTACGTACCTATCTCGTCGACGAGCCCGACTTCGACAGCCTCCTTTCCGAGGTAGACGCGTGCCTCCGTGTCGCGTACGTCGTCCTCGTCCATGTCGCGTCCGTCGGCGACGCGCGCCACGAAGGTGTCGTAGAAGCCGTCTATGAGGTTCTGGAGGTACTCGCGTTCCTCGTCGTCGGTCTCCTTCAACGGCGTACCTGCGTCCTTGTAACGTCCCGCGACGAGCCTCTCGTACTCCAGCCCGAGCTTGTCCGCCGCCTCCTTGGCGTTGACACGCGACCCCAAGACGCCGATGGAGCCGACTAAGCTCGTGTCGCGCGCGTAGACTTCGTCGCACGCGCTCGCTATCCAGTAGCCGCCGCTCGCGCACGTGTCCGTCGCATAGGCGACAGTCGGACCTTCGAACTCCTCAACCGCGCGTCTGATGTCGTCGCTCGGCACGACCTGCCCGCCCGGCGTGTTGAGATGCACGACGAGCGCGTCGACAGCGGAGTCGTTGTCCGCCCTCTCGACAGCGTCGACGATACGTTCCGCCGGAAAGCCGGGCGACGGAACGAGACCACGCGGACCTTCGCGCGTGATTGGTCCCGAAACCTTGACCTCGGCGGCGTTGTACGGCGACACGAGCGACGACGCGATACGTTGCGAGACGAAAAGCCCCGCGAAGCCGAGCGTCAGCACGAAGACGACGCTCCAGACCGACACATCGGCTATCTCGGGCACCACGA
>JAQZDD010000386.1 GCA_028751055.1 Euryarchaeota archaeon Ods04
CCGAACTCGGCTACGACACACGTTCCTCCTTTTCGACGTGGGTAAACCACCGTTCGACACGGACGGGCGTGACAGACAACGACCGCGCAAAGACGATACGGCGTGTCGCTGACGCCGTCGAGACGGTTCTCGCGGGCGGCGTGTTCGACTTCCCCTCGGAGTTCCGCGCGCCGGGGCATGTCGCCGTCCTGAGAGCGCACGACGACCTCCTAGACGGACGCAAGGGACACACCGAGATGAGCGTCGCTCTCGCCGAGGAGGCAGGCGCGGTTCCCGCGACGGTCGTCTGTGAGATGCTCGACGACGAGACGGGCGACGCGTTCACTCTCGAAGACGCGCGTGAGTACGCCGACGAGAACGACCTCGTTCTTCTGCGCGGAGAGGAGTTCGCTAAGCTGACTCACTAGCGTGAACGACAGCATGCGCGTCGCCGTCGCAGGTGCGGGTCTCGCAGGACTCGTCGCCGCGGTCGAACTCGCCGAGTCGGGACACGACGTTACTGTCTACGAAACGAACGAAGAGGTCGGCGGACGCGTCCGTTCGGTTCGGCGCGACGGCTACGTCTTCGACCGCGGATTTCAGGTGCTCTTTACTGCGTACCCCGAGGCACGCCGTTACCTTGACTACGACGCGCTCGACCTGCGCGCCTACGACCCCGGCGCGCGTATCGCTTCTGACGACGGCGTCTCGACGCTCACCGACCCGCTCCGCGACCCGAAGGACGCGCTCGGCGCGTTTGCGAGTCGTGACGTGACGTTCGCAGACAAGCTTCGCGTACTGCGTCTCCGCTCCTCTCTTCGCGGAAAGACGCGCGACGAAATCTTCGCCGAACCCGACGAAACGACACACGACTACCTCCGCCGACGCGGCTTCTCGTCGCGTTTCGTCTCGCGTTTCGCCGCACCGTTCTACGGCGGTATAACTCTCGACAGGTCGCTCGGAACGTCGAAACGAGTCTTCGAGTTCACTTTCTCGTGTCTCTCTTCAGGGGGGACGGTCGTCCCCGCACGAGGCATGGGCGCGATACCTGAACAGTTGGCGGAGAGAGCACGCGACGCAGGCGCGGAGGTCGTTACGGGTGTGCGTGTCGAGGACGTGACGGCGAAGGGAAAAGACGCGGACGACGCTGTCGATGTTGAGACGAACGCGACGACCGAGGAGTACGACGCCGTCGTCGTCGCAACCGACCCGCACGAGGCGGAGCGTCTCACAGGCGTCGGTACTCCAGACGGCGGGAAGGGATGCACGACGCAGTACTACGTCGCCTCTGAGTCTCTCGACGTGGGCAAGAAGATAGTCCTGAACGCCGACCAGCGCGACGGAGAACCCAATCAGGTCGTCCCCGTTTCGAACGTCGCTTCGGAGCAGTCGCCGTCGGGTACTCCTCTTATCTCCGCGACGTGGCTCGAACCCCGCGACGATAGAGCCGCACTCACGGGCGGTACGCGTAGCGCGCTCGCGCGCTGGGGCTACAGCCTCGATGTTGAGCCTGTACATACCGCAGTCGTCGAGTTCGCTCAGTTCGACCAGTCTCCCGGCGTGCATGAGACGCTTCCGGCGAACGACGCACCCGAAGGAAACGTATTCTTGGCTGGCGACTACACGACGGATTCGTCGATAAACGGCGCGATGCTTAGCGGCAG
>JAQZDD010000185.1 GCA_028751055.1 Euryarchaeota archaeon Ods04
GAAGTCGACCGCCGCACTGTTCGTCCTGCGTCGTCTCGGTCTGCCGTACTCACTTCTCTACGTCTCCGTAGTCGTTCCGTCTTTCCTCCGCGACCCGTTCTACGACTTTGTGGCTTCGCGCAGGTACTCGTGGTTCGGCAAACGTGACGAGTGCCGTATCCCCGACGAGGAGACGAAGGACAGGTTTCTTTCGTACGAGGACTTCTGACGCGGAAGAGCGAAGACAAGAAGGAAGATGGAAGAAAATCAGGGTTCGAAGACGAAGACGCGGTCACTCCACGCTGTCACCGACTGAAGACCTTGTCGCCAAGCCCCGCCTATGACGTACATACTGCCGTCGTGTTCGACCGACGCAGACCCGTGTAGAGGGAGCGGCAACGGTGCCTCTTCGACCCAGTCGTCGGTGTCGGGACGGTAAGCCTCGTGCGCGTCGGACACCCAGCCGTCGGTTGTGTCGGGGTTCTCGCCGCCCGCAAGATGGAGGCTGTCTCCTAAGACGGCACCCGCCGTGCCGCTCCGCTCTGTCGGCACGGACGGACCCTCGCGCCATTCGTCGTTCTCAGGGCTGTAGACGGATACGTCGGACAGGTTTTCGCCAGCCCATCTGCCGCTCACCGCCCATATCTCGCCGTTGTAGACCTCGACAGCGTGGTGCTCCGTCTCGACAGGTATCGCCGCGCCGCGTTCCCAGTCGTCCGCGTCGGGGTCGTATACCAGAACGTCGGGTGGACGTTCGGTGTAGACGCCGCCGACGACGTAGATTCTTCCGTCGTACTCGACCGCTTCGTGACCCCAGCGTCCGTCGGGCATCGGTTCGCGCTCGTTCCACTCGTCTGCGTCAGGGTCGTACTCGAAGACTTCGTCGCCCGGCGGGTCTTCGAAGTCGGTGTTTCCGCCCATCACGAACAGGCGTCCGTCGACAGCGACGGTTGAGTGATGGTTCCTTGCGAGGGGCATCGGTGCGTGCTCCGTCCATACGTCCGCATCAGGGTCGTACTTTTCGAGCTTGGCTGTAGGATTCGGTCTGCCCGTGAAGCCGCCGGGGACGTATATCTCATCGTTGAGCACAGCGGCTTTCATCTCACCGCGTGCCTCGGGCATCGACGCTACCTCCGACCAGCCCTCGCTCTCTGCCGCGGACGGCGAACGCATGAGCCACCAGCCGACGCCTGCGGCGGCAGCAGCGACCACGCCGCCAGCGTACAGTAGGCGTCGTCTCGTGAGCCTCTTTCCTCGCCCGTTCCTCTTTCTGTCCGGCATACGGTGAACCTAAAACGGGACGCGACCTACTTGAATCTACTCGCCGGTTCTGTCTAACACGACTCTCAACACTCCGTAGATCTGGCATTTTCTTATAGCGACATACGGTTTACGTGACTCGCCGTCGCCGTTCACGAACCGAAGGAGACTACCGAATACGGTTTACCGCGCCGCCGCGTACCCCGGAACGTGCCCGAGAAATTCGCGGAGACCTTCGCTGAACTCAAGGACGAGGACTTCCGCGTCCTCAACGCCGTCGAGCGCGGGATGAAGCATAACGAATGGGTGCCGAAGGACGAAATCGCAGGACTCGCGCGTCTTCATCCTGACGAGGCGGAGTACCACACGAGTAGACTCAACGACCTAGAACTCGTCGAACAGCGCGACCTGCGTTACCTCGGATACAGGCTCGTCGCTACTGGGTACGACGTTCTCGCGCTCAAGGCTTTCGTCGAACGCGACACAGTCACGCGGTTAGGCACGAAGATAGAGGTCGGAAAGGAGAGCGACGTGTACGAATGCTCCGACGAAGAACGTGAACTTGTTCTGAAGGTACACAGAGAGGGCTACACGCAGTTCCGCGACACGACACGCGAACGCGACTACACACACGACAAAGGACATCTTAGCTGGATGTACACGGCGAGAAAGGCGGCTGAGAAGGAGTACGCGACACTTGAAGCACTCTATCCCGAAGTCGCCGTGCCCGAGCCTGTCGACCAGAACAGACACGCTCTCGTTATGTCGCGTTTCGACGGAGTCGAACTACGCCGTGCCGACGTGGACGAGCCGCTCGTCGTCCTCAACGCCGTCCTTGACGAACTCTCGAAAGCGTGGGACGCGGGCTATGTACACGCCGACATGAGCGCGTACAACGTCATGGTTTCTCCTGACGGCGTCTGCGTAATAGACTGGCCTCAGGCTGTCGAAACCGACCATCCGCACGCGCGTCAGCTCTTAGAGAGGGACATCTCGAACCTGCTGAGCCATTTCAGAAAGAGGTACGAGGTCGACGACGACCTGCCGACCAAGGACGAAGCCGTGCTGCGTATCGTCTCGTCTCAGTAGCCCGAACCGTCCAGCTTCTCCGCCAAGACGACGACAACGCCGAGACTGACGGCGATTCCTGCTGTGAAAAGCATGCCCGTAGCCGCGCCCGCACCCGTGAGGACGACGGACGCCACCAGTCCTCCCAGCACGAAGGCGGTAATCAGCATCAGGCAGAGTTCGAAGTTTCTGTACACCTTCCGTGCTACCAACCCGGTGTTCCCGAAACGTAGCTTCTCTCCGTCCATTGTGGTCTTCGTCTCTGTTCTACAGAATACTGGCATAATACTCTTGCCCTGACGCTATCTCTCTTGATAATTCTTTAGCCGTACTTACTCTTCTAAATGCTCTGTTTCTAACATTAGTCGGTTGTCTTATGTCTCTAAGTACGGGTAGAAGGGCATTTCTAATGTTAGAACGTCGTTTGAGCGAGCTTAGCCGAGCGTGGAGGCTCTATATCGGTTCGAAAGGTGCGAGTATCTCCGAGAGGTGTTCTGAGAGAGAATACGGCTCGAAGCCCGTCTTCGACGCCTGAACCTTGGATGTTCTGCTCTCGAACGCCGACGGACGGGTTTGTTCTGTCGTACGCTGCCGTACTTGTCTACGCTGTGTCTACGCACCTTCCACCTCAACTGAGAGACTTGTCATCGGAACGCTGAGTATCCTAGCCACCGTCCGACGAACCGGACGGCTGAGGTTCGCAGTCGGTTCCGTGCCACGACCGCTGGACGGCATCTGACGAGGTTCGAGATATCCGAATCGTCCGAAACCGATAGGACAGCAATCTCGCCGTGCTGAGCACGTTGACGGCTCTCGTGGGCTTACCCGTCAGTTCGTGGCTATTTCGCGGGACTTCGTGGTTTCTGATGGCTCTATTGGGCGAAGTGCTTGGTGACGAGATGCCAGATAAACTGTATGTCGCTATACACAAAACCGACTCGGTAGCTCCGTAGGTCAGTGTCAATCAATATCTACGGGCTGTCGGACAAAGGAGAGGCGTTCCTTGAGTGACACAGCCTTCTTTCGGGTTTAGCCGAGTCGCACGAGGAGTGCCGCTGACGAAACGGTTAACGCGCCCGCCTTCACAGTTAGCGTATGCCCACACGACATACCATCC
>JAQZDD010000156.1 GCA_028751055.1 Euryarchaeota archaeon Ods04
AAAGGCGTTCGCGGCGACGCCCGCGACTACGGCGTAGACGAGCGGCAGACGTGCCACACGTTTCACCGCGCCGAGCGAAGAACCCGCGGCGTCGCGCGACGCAACGTAGACGCCGACGGTGTATATCATGACGGTCGAACCTACGACGTAGAGTACCGCGGTAGTGCGCCCGACCGACGGAAATGCGAAGACGGAGAGCGGTATGCCGTAGTTCGCCGTGTTGGGGAACGTTCCCGCAAGGACGAGACCGTTCCTGTTTCCGTCCGCCGCGAAGAGAGCGACGCCTTCCGAGATGCCCCACATCACGAGCGTCAGGACGACAGCGACGAGAACGATACGTACGCCCTCGCCGCCCCCTATCTCGGTCGTAGTCAGACTATGAAATACAAGCGCGGGAATCAGGACGTAGATAGTGACGGTCGAGAGCGGCTCCGCGTCGATATCCGTGTAGACTCCGAGAGCGTAACCCACGCCCGCGACAGCGAGCACGGGAAGAACCGCTTCGGTGAAAGCTCCGAGCAGTGACACTTTTCAGGTGTTGACCGTGGACGGTAAGAAGGCTGTCTTTTTTATCGGCTCGGACGGGGCATTTCCTCAAGCTCCCTTATTTCGGCAGTCTTTTCGACGCGCTCGTACTGTCGTTTCCAAGCTTCCTCGGGAAAGATACCATTCTCGTCGAACAGCCTGCGCGCTTCGTCGGTGAGTTGGTAGAACTTGTATGGGTATCCTCTTACCCTGCTACCCGGCTCCACGACTAGCTCCTCTACGATGTCGGCTTCCCGTAGCTCCTTGAGATGGTTCCGAACGGCGTCCTCGCCGATGCTCGGGTTCATGTAGTCAAGTTCCTTGACGCACGGCGCGTCTTTCGGATGTCCCACGATATCAGCGACCAGCTTCGCCCTTGTCTCGTCGGTCGCTTTCTTTAGAGCTACCCAGTTGCTGAAGCTGTCATCCGAGCCGTCTCCGTCCTTCTTCTTTAGCTCCTCTGGGCGCATTCTATAACTACCTTTGTCGTCCGTTTAGCATAAACATTCGGTTTTTGGAGTCCACCGTTAATAGAGTAGTCGCAGAACAATACCGTAACAATCGCCATACTGATTACTTCGAAGCTACATCGGAGAGACATGAGAACGGGAAGTGACGATGACTCGGACGACGATGATTACATCGAAGGAGTCGACGGAAGCGACTTGACGGGTACTGAGACAGTCTCGGTTACTCCCGAACAGCACGAACGGCTGAAGGAAGTGATATATGGAGACGCTCTCTTCGACCGGATAAGAAACTCGGAGAGGAGATACTTAGTCGTCGGACGCGGTGACGGTGAGGCTGGGAAAAGACGAAAGACGGTTCGTGACCTACTCGACGAGCGACGCTCAGCCGTCGGCTTTAGGCTCGAAGACTTCGGTCTGCCGGGCGACGAGATAGAGCTATGGGCACCTGCTTTCGACGTTCTTTCCGAGGTTGCGACGCATACTGTCGGCGTTCTCGAAGACTACGACGGCGGTCATGTCTGGGAACTCGGTCTCCTCTACCACCGCCAGAGACGTGTCAGAAACGACCTCTGGCTTCTGAAACGCTTCTATCCTGACGACGAAGTCCGGCGCGATAGATACGACAACGGAATGGCGGCTTCTCATCTCTTCTTCTTAGAAGAAGCCGTGGAAGAGCGTGTTTTGACTTGGGAGACTGTCGAGGAACTCGAGGAAGCCGTAGGCAGAATACCTTAGACGTACATCGTCTTCTCGTCGCTCTCCTCGGTGTCCTCGCGTACCTTGTCGTACGCGTCTAAGAAGTCGCCCATGTCGACCGTCGTCTCGCGGCTACGTATCGAGAACATGCCTGCCTCGGTACAGACAGCCTTCACGTCCGCGCCGCTCATGTTGTCCGTGATACGTGCGAGACGTTCGAAGTCAACGTCGTCGGCGACGTTCATGTTGCGCGTGTGTATCTTGAATATCTGTTCACGTCCCTCGTCGTTCGGGAGCGGCACCTCGATGAGCCTGTCGAACCTTCCGGGACGCAGAATCGCGCGGTCGAGCATGTCGAAACGGTTTGTGGCAGCGATTATCTTCACGTCGCCGCGTCCTTCGAAGCCGTCCATCTCCGACAGAAGCTGCATCATGGTGCGCTGTACCTCGGCGTCGCCGCTCGTTTTGCTGTCGGTGCGTTTCGACGCGACGGCGTCGATTTCGTCGATGAAGACGACGCTCGGTGCTTTCTGGCGCGCCACCTCGAAAAGGTCGCGGACGAGACGCGCACCCTCGCCGATGAACTTGTGGACGAGTTCGCTGCCCGCCATCTTGATGAACGTTGCGTCCGTCTGTCGTGCCGCCGCCTTAGCAAGCATCGTCTTTCCTGTACCCGGGGGTCCGTGGAGCAGAACGCCCGACGGCGGGTCTATACCCGTCTCGTCGAACAGTTCGGGGTCGGTGAGAGGTAGCTCTATCGTCTCGCGCACCTCCTTTATCTGGTCCTCCAGACCTCCTATGTCCTCGTACGTCGTCTCGGGAGTCTCTGTCACCTCCATGACGCGCGCACGCACGTCGGTCGAGTTGGAGAGTGTTTTCACGATGGAGAGCGAGTTGTTGACCGCCACACGGTCACCCGGCTCTATATCCTCGCGCATCTCGTCGGTCACTTCTGTCAGAGCCTCCTGGTTGTTGCCGTGCTGGCGCACGACAACGCCGTCGTCGGTCACTTCCTGAACCGTCGCTATGAACAGAGGCGACTTCTTGAGCTTCTCGTTCTCGTGCTTCAGCCGCTCTATCTTCTGCTGGTACTTGTTCTTCTCGGCGTTCGCGTCTAAGAGCTTGTCGCGCACCCTTTCGTTCTCGTTCCTGAGCTTCTCCACTCTCTGACGAAGCTCGCTAATCTCGTCTTGTGTCGAAGATTCGTCGATAGGCGAGTCAACGTCGTCCGAAATGTCGGTCATCCTAGTTAGGATTGTACCTCCTGTTAAAAATGGGTTTGGGTTGAGGCGGTATTATCACAAGTCGCGCTGTCTGTTTCACATAGCCTCGGGGGTTTCGACGCCTATGAGTCCGAGAGACCGTTCGATTGCGACGCGCGACGCCGCTACGAGCGCGAGACGCGCGCGCTCCTCTTCTTCATCGGCGTCTATCACGGGACATTCGCGGTAGAACTCGTTGAAAGCCTCCGCGAGTTCGCGCGAGTAGGTCGCCAGCCTGTGCGGCGCGAGTTCTTCGGCGGCGTCGTCGACGACCGCCGAGAGTTCGCCTATCTTACGTATGAGGGCACGCTCCTCGGGCGCGGAGAGCGTCTCTACCGCTGCGACGGCGTCCGAGGCAGGTTTGGCTTCGGACTTCTCGATGATACCCGAGGCGCGCGCACCGACGTACTGCACGTAGGGTGCGTGCTGTCCGTCGAAGTTGAGAGCGTCCTCCCAGACGAACGTTATCGGCTTCTCGGGCTGGCGCGCCACGATGTCGTACCGCACCGCGCCGATACCTACCGACTCGGCTGTCTCCTGTACCTCCTCCACATCCCTGTCACGGTCGTCGGCGCGCTCCTCTATCTCCTTCCGCGCGCGTTCGACCGCCTCGTCCAAGAGGTCGTCCATGTTGACGACTGTTCCTTCGCGCGTGCTCATCTTTCCGTCGGGGAGGTTGACGTACGAGTAGAAGATGGCTTCAGGGTCGCGGTCCTGTCCGAGTGCGTCAAGTGCGACGGATAGCTGTTCGGACTGGAGCTTGTGGTCCTCGCCCAAGACGTTTATCGCGCGGTCGCATCTCTCGAACTTGTCCATGTGATAAGCTAAGTCGCGTGTCGTGTAGAGCGACGTGCCGTCGCCGCGGAGGAAGACGAGTTCCTTGTCGATGCCGCGACC
>JAQZDD010000238.1 GCA_028751055.1 Euryarchaeota archaeon Ods04
CGGAGTTCGTGTTCGTCCGCGCCGGTGATAGCGAGCAGGTACCCTTGGAAGGTGTGTTCAACCGCGATGAACGAGTGTTCCAGAATCGCTCCGTAGTACTCTCCAACTTCGTCGATCTTCCGAGCGAGGTCAAGGAGACGGCACGTCTTCTGTCTGTACTTCACCGCTTTCGGCATCCTGCGAGGCGTTCAGACCCGGCTCAAAATCGGGGCGTCCTTCGGCGTGTCCGAAGGCGTCTTCCGCCGCTTCGATAAGCTCCTCTATCTCACGAGGGTCACTCATCCCCGAGCACCTCCCGTTTGACACGTTCGAGAGCCTCCGACGAGACGAGCGTTATCCCCTCGCCGAAGAGCTTCTCGGAGTCGACGCGCGGCGACTGGTTGATAATCGACCGCGGCGTCTCGACGACGAACTCGAAGGAATGTCGGTCTGCCGACGCCCAGTCTCCCTCGTCTTCTTCGAGTGTCTCTCTTATCTCGGACCACATGGCTTCGAAGTCCTCGTCCCGTGCCTCTTTCAGAGGTATCGTCGACGGAATCCGCAGTCTCTCGAGGTCCCGCGCCAGCTTGTTGGCGGCGTTACGCTGCTGTAGCAGGTCTCCGCTGTCTCCGTCGACGAGTATCCAGAGGTCGATATCCGACTGTCTGTCGGCTTCACCGCGTGCGACGCTCCCGAAGAGAACTATACCCAGCACGTCGTCGAGTTCGTCCTCGATGTAGTGACGAGCGACTCGGACGGGCGTCCGGAAGTCGACCTGCGGTATGCTTTGGATTGGGTCGTCGGGTCTGTGGAGCCTGTTCCTGTTGATGCTCACTCGGCGTGCGTTTCCTCGGCTGTCGACCTCGATTAGGTCGTTCGCTTCGAGGGCGTCCACCGCCTCGCGTGTGGCACGCTCGCTGACGGGCGTGACGCGGGAGAGCTGGCGGATAGAAACATCTATCTCCGGGTTGTCCGCGAGGAAGTTCAGGACGTACTCGCTGGCACTGTGTTTGAAAAGCTCCGCCCCCCTCACGGGTATCGGGAGGTCCAACGACGTGCCGTTCCGGTCTTCGGGACCTTTTTTCTCGATTTCTTCCGAAGTAGTATTCCTCATGCGGACTAATAGTTCGCCACGGTATTTATAGGTTTACGTGGATGCGTGTTTCGGGACGCGGCTACCGGCGTGTTCCGATACGTGGCAGGAAAGACTCGCAATCTATATCTTACTTCTCGGCGAACGGCGAACCAAGCCTCTTTGTCTGTGTTCCCACCCCATCCCATACCGAAACTCGAAAACGGCACCGCAACGTATATCGGCTGAATGAGTCTACGAGCGCGCGAGAGGATATATACCGTCTACCGCCTCGTCGTTATCGCCGTCCGTTTTACGCCGATAGCCCTCGTCTTCCTCCGCGACAACAAGAGGTTTCTGCTGTTCGGTGGAGAGCGCGACGTGTCAGAGGAGGGACACCGCAGACGCGCCGAGAAGCTTCTCGCAACGTTCCTCTCTCTCGGACCGACGTTCATAAAGTTCGGGCAGGTGCTTTCGACGCGCCCCGACGCGCTCCCCGAGGTCTACACCGAAGTTCTTTCACAGCTACAGGACGACGTACCGCCAGCCGAATGGGAGGACGTGCGCCGCGTCATCGCCGAGGACATCGGCGACCCCGAACGTGTCTTCACGAGGTTTGAGAAGGAGCCGATAAGCGGCGCGAGCATCGGACAGGTGCACGTCGCAGAGCGAGGCGGCGAGAAGTACGCTGTGAAGGTGCTACGTCCCGGAGTGCGCGGGCGTATCGAGGCGGACCTTCGCGTCATAGAGGCGACTTTACCGCTCGTGCTCCGTTTCGCTGACGAAGGACAGCGTTTCACGCTCTCGAACGTCGCCGACCAGTTCAGAGAGGCGATACGCGAGGAGACCGACTACGCACGCGAGGCGCGTTCCGTAATGGAGATACGCGAAAACCTGCGCGATGAACCCGTCGTCGTCCCCGAGGTCGTCGAAGAACTGTCGACTGACCGCGTCATAACTATGGAGTACGTCAAGGGGACGAAGATAACCGACGTACAGACGCTACGCGCACGCGGAATAAACCCGACGAGGGTAGTCAGGGACCTCCAGCGCGCTTACATACAGATGGTGCTCGAAGACGGTGTTTTTCACGCCGACCCGCATCCCGGTAACCTTGCTGTCGACGCCAAAGGACGTGTTATCTTCTACGACTTCGGCATCGTCGGACGTATCACGGACGAAACGCGGAACGGAATCTTCGACTTCTACGTCGCTCTTTCGAGGCATGACGTAGACAACATGATAAACGCCTTCATGGATATGGGTGCTCTCGACCCCGATGTAGACCGCAAACTCGCGCGGCGTATGTTCGACATGGTTCTCGAAAGCATACGCGGCAAGGACATAGACGAGGAACGCGCACAGGACCTGTTCGATGAGTTTCAGGACGACATGTACGACTTCCCGTTGCGGATACCGCGTGACCTCGCACTGATGGTACGTACGTCGACGCTTCTCGACGGCGTATGCTACACGCTCGACGAGGAGTTCGACTTCTTCCCTGGGGTGCGTGAGTACGTCGTGAGCAAACGTCTCGGACCGACCGGCGAAGCAGTCTTAGGGGTTGCGACCGCCGTCGACACCGCCGTCAGGAACGTCTTTTCGCGTCTGCCCGTCGAGTACAGAAAGCTGGATTAGCGGAGCCAGTCGTCGGGCTTCGTGTCGTAGTCTAAGCTCGTCGCACGTATCTCCTCTATCTCCTCGTCGGGGAGCTCACGCGTCTCGAAGCCCTCTCCGTCGTACCTCAGCATGATTCCTTTCTCTTTAGGCTCAGGCTCCTTTCCGCGACGGCGCGCCATCTTCATCACGTTGTCGTCGACCTCCTTCTTTATCGTCTTGAG
>JAQZDD010000176.1 GCA_028751055.1 Euryarchaeota archaeon Ods04
CGACACGCGTCACCGTCACGAAGTCCGCCTCCGCAAGGTCGTACTCGGCGGGTTCGCCGCGCGAGTAGAGCGGCTGTAGGAGTTCGCCGTCACGGACGCCGCGGACGATGTAGAACTCGTCTGTTTCGTCGGCTTCCACGCCCTCCCTGTCCTCGTAGATACGTTCGGCGAGACGGCGCGAAAGCCACTCTTCCTCGCTCACGGACGGCTCCAGAACCTCGCTCGCCTGCGCGTAACGTGTCAGGTACCAGTCCAGGTCGTTGAGGAGGGCGAGCGCGCCGCCGAGCGTCGCAGTTTCGATGACGACGGCGTTGTCTATCCGTGAGTCGAGGAAGTCGTACGTCGAGAGTGCCTCGCGCGATGTCTCGCTCGTCAGGAGTTCGCCGCGCAGGTCGACGCCGTCCTTGCCGAGTATACGGAGACGTGCCACGCACGACGGTACGAACGCCCGTCTAACTAAGCTTTCGTAAGCCTCCGTCCGGCGACGTACCGTGCGAACAGGTAGAGCGCGGTTCCCGCGACGGCGTACGCCGCGACGTGCGCCAACGTCGTCGTGGTCGCGCTTCCGGCACCGAGTTTTGCGACGGTGTTCGCCGACGACTCGGGGAGAGCGAAAGTCAGAGCGAAGAAGGCGACGATACCGACCGAGTAGACGAACTGCGCCTGTTTCCTCTCCTGAAACCGGAGCGCGACGGTCGCACCGAAGCCGACGGCTATGGCTGTGACGCCCGCCACGAGAACGAGGAGCGCGAGAGGCGCGGCTATGAGCACGCCGTTGACGTGCAGGAGCGCGAGCCAGAGAGCCGCCTGCGCGGGTGCGATTGCGACAGCCGTAGCCGCCTTCCCGTCGAATATCGCTGTGTCGGACAGGGGCGAGACACGCAGGAGGTCGAGCGTACCGCGTTCGAACTCCTCCGTGACGGAGTCGGCGGTTATGCTCCCGCTGATGAAGACGGGGAGAAACATCAGGAGCGGCACTAAGACGGCGTACGTGAAGCCGTGGTACGGACTCGCGCCCGCGTCGGGGACGGGTAGCGTTTCAACACCGAGTTCAACGGCGCGTATGTCGCGCTCTATGTCCTCGTAACGCTCCAAGAGTCCACGTGCCGCCGTGACGATTAACGTCGTACGGAGGTCGCCCTCGGGTGCGAGCACCTCCACCTCGACGGCGTCTCCGACACCACCCCCTGTACGTTCGGCTAAGAGAACGGCGTCCACTTCACCGTTCTCGAAAGCCTCCCTCGCCGACTCCTCCGACTCGTGGAGTTCGACGCTCCACGCATCCTCGTCCTGTGCCGCGGCGACGATACCTTCAGCGTCGCCCGACGCCGCGAACTCGACGGAGTCGCCCGCGGGGTCGTAGAGCGTCACAAGACCGACTACCAAGAACGACGAGAAAGCCGCGATGAAGAGCTGTATCACAAGCGCGAGCACTATCGTCTTCTCCGAACGGAGCGAGGCGAGTTCACGCGTCGCAAGCCTGAGTCTACGCAAAGAAACTCACCACCACAAGGTTGTAGGTCGCGTGCAGAACCGTCGCACCGACGAGCGCGATGACGTACTCCTGTCTGCCGTAACGCGCACCTATTGACGCCATGCAGGTTGCGACGATGTGGAGAGCGAGCGGCGCGAAGAACAGTGCGACTGCTATGGGAAGCGTCACCTCGAAGCCGACGCCGAAAGCGGCACGTCCGACCTCAAGACGGTCGAGACCGACGACCTGTCCGACGTGCATCGCTTTCTCGCCGACGAAGAACCCCGTGCCGCTCAGCGCGCCGAGCACGAGTGCGTTCTTGGTCGTCCTGTCGAAAATAGACTTTGCGAAGCCCGCATATATGGCGACGCTCTTTGCGACCTCCTCGACGAGTGCCGCGATTACGAACAGAAGCGGAAGCGACATTTCGACAGGGAGCGCGAAGAGACCTGCGACAGCTAAGAGCTGTACGGCGAATACGAACGGTATGAGGACTACGCTGACCTTTGCGACGCTCGCACGTCTGTGTAGCCACGAAGAGAGCGCGTCAATCGACTTGCCCGGTACACCGCGCTGTGTGAACATGTCCTCCTCGCGGTAGACTCCCGCGCCGAGCGAGAACAGGACGGCGGACGAGAACAGGAGCGGCGCGGACGAAAAAGCGAACCAAGACGGGTTGACCGCCGCGTCCTGCAGGTCCTGCACGACGATGCTCAGCGGCGATATGGCGGCGATAGGGTCTACGTCTGTGAATATCGCGGGGACGAAGACGTACGTCGTCACGAAGACGCTGACGAAGACCGTCACGAAGGTTAGCTCCTTGTACGAGCGCGCGAACATCGCGCCTACGAAAGTAAGGGCTAAGAAGGCGAGTGCGACGGGCGCGATAGCCGCGACGGAGAGCAGGCTCCCACCCACGGCGACCGCGACGAGCGCGGTTATGGCGAGTGCGGCGGCGAAGTAAGGCAGAGTCTTCCCTGCGATTATCTCGTACCGTGAGACTGGCGAAGCTAACGTGAGCACGCCGCGTCTGCCGATACGCTCGTTCATGATGCTCGTAGAGTACGCCTGAACGACGAAGTTGAGCGGAACGAGAAAGGCGAAGGCGAGTATCAGCGACTCGAACGGGAACGGCGGCGCGATATTGCCGGGCGATCCGACGTCACCGCCGCGCGCGAAAAGACCGTCGAGTCCGCCAGACGGGAGCGAAAAGCCGTCGTCGTCGGGTTCTTCGACGAAAGGCTCGTCGTCGGGTTCGTCGTCAGGTTCGTCATCGTCTATGTCATCGGGTTCGTCATCTACGTCATCGTCTACGTCGTCGTCCACAACGTCGTCGGGCACACCTGCAGGTGCGGTAGCGCGGTCGACGTACCTGACGTTGACCGAGACGGGGAACGCCGCCGACTCGTTTACTCCTGCAACCGTCGCAGCGTTGTGGCTCCTTACGGCGTTACGTAGCTCCGAAACCGCCGCCTCGCCTTTCTGCGTGTCGACGACGTGTATGTCTTCGGTTATCAGAACGTCGAGGTCGCCCGAGGTGAACGCGCTCCAGCTTGCGGGCGCGGCACGCAGAGTCGCGCTGTCGTCGACCGCCTCGTAGTACGGGCTTTCCTCGTCGACGCCAACGACGTAAAGTTCGTTGTATATGCCGCCGCCGTCGAGAGCGAAAGGCACGACAGCCGCGACGAGAAGGAGGGCAACGAGAGCAAAGGCGAGGCTCCGGCGGTCCAAGCCGCCCGCGCTTCTGAAGACTTCCCAGCGTGCGATTCGCAGAACCTTCCGTGCCCTCACTACGTCGTCCCCTCCGCGACCTCAAGGAAGATGTCCTCTAAGCTTGCCTCACGCGTCCGTATGTCGACGACCTCGCCGCCGTTCGCACGCGCCTCGTCGCGTACACGGTCGACATCGTCCATCGTCTCTACGACGACTCGGTAACGTCCGTTCTCGGCGACCGCGTCCTCCACATCTACCGTCGTCTCGACACGGTACTCGACGCCGCCGTGTTGTTCACGTATCTCCTCG
>JAQZDD010000337.1 GCA_028751055.1 Euryarchaeota archaeon Ods04
GAACTCCGAGATACGTAAACGCGATGTCGTGAACTACAGCGCGGAAGACATACGGACGCGTCAGACGCTCAAAGTCACCGTGACTTACGAGAGCGACGTTGCTAGGGCACGCGAGATACTCGGCGAGTCGGCGCGTGAGACACCCGAGGTCATCGGCACGCAGGGAAACGTCCGTATAGGAAAAGCGGAGTACCCGCTCGAACCGCGGACGTTCATAGACGAGTTCGGGGACCACGGCGTGCATCTAACGCTCCGGTACTGGGTGCGTGAGCCGTACAGGCTACAGATGGTGGCTTCGAAGGTCAACGAGAAGGTCTGGACGAAGTTCCAACAGGATGGTATCAGGATACCATATCCACACAGACACCACGTCTTCGACGACACGAGCGGCGAGGTAAACGTCTCGTTGGAAGGCGAGAAAGACGAAGAAAACTGAGGAAGCGCGCGGCAAAGACGTCAGTCGACGACTTCGAGACGCACGTCGAGGTTCTTGCGCAGGAAGCCCTCGATGTCAGGGTCGTTGTCGATGAGACGCCTGAGTGCGCGTCTCAGCTTACCGGAGCGGGTTCGTCCTATGACGATGACGTCCGCGCCCTGGTTCGCCGCCTCGTTGAGTATCGTCTCCTCAACCAAGAAGCCTCTGCGAACGACGTACGACGCGCCATTCATATCGAGAGACCGCTCCACCTCACCCCGGAGTTCTTTGCGCGAGACCTTTCCGTTCTCCTGAAACAGGTTGACGTGGAGTACTACGAGTTCAACCTCGCCGTCGTCGGTTTCCTCCTCTTGCTTGAGTTCGAGCGCGCGCTCTACGGTTCTTCTGCTGTTCTTCGTCAGAGGGTATCGTACGGGGACTAGTATCTTCATGACGGATTACGGGGCTTTTTCGCCCCTGAGTTCTGGATATGCTTTGTTTCTTTATGCATGGTAGAATACGATGCCGACGGTATTCTGCAGTCTTTGTGAAAAGTCGGTTTCATGTCCGTATAAACATACAGATCTCTCTCCGTACCGTCACTTACTGCTTACCTCGACAGCCGCTTCCTTGTCGCAGAGCGCGCGTGCGTTCTCCTCGGGTATACGCGCTACATCCTCCTCGCCGAGAGAGTACTCGCGCCCGTCGGTTCCGACAAATTCGGGTAGAGACTCGACGACACGGACGGTCTTGTAGCCGTCGTCGGCTTCGGTAGCACCGGCAGATTCACGCGCTACGGCTGTCGCTTCCTCGTCCGTCGCTCCGCCGTCGCCGACAGCCGCTGTGGAGGCAGTTTGTCTGCTTGTGCCCGCCTCCTTGTCTGTGTCCGTGTCTGTCGTCGTGCCGTCCTTGAGCGCGCCTTCGAGAGTCTCCTCCATCCGGCTCTGATTGGCACGTATCTCGGCGACGATGCTGTCGAACATCTCGCGCTCCTCTCGTGTCATACGGCTCTCTTTAGCGGGATGTCCGTTGGCGGCGAGCGAAGCCATCTTGACGACCTTTCCGACACGACGCTCGTATATCGCCTCGGTCACCTGACGCGCGCTGTTGAGCGCGTCGTTGACACGCTGCGCCTCGTCCGAGTAAGGGTCGTCGCAGGAGTCGCGCTCCTCGCGCAGGCTCTCGATGTACTCCGCGGCGTCCTCGTAGAACGTGTCGGAAAGCTCCTGAAGCTTCTCCGACCGTCTCTCGTCCGCCTGTGCCTGTCTTAGGTCTTCTAACTCCATCTTACCTCTTTA
Source organism: Euryarchaeota archaeon Ods04 (assembly GCA_028751055.1). Taxonomy (GTDB): domain Archaea; phylum Halobacteriota; class Halobacteria; order Halobacteriales; family Halorutilaceae; genus Halorutilus. The sequence continues at coordinate 1,714 of JAQZDD010000337.1, forward strand.
TCCAAGTCTGAGTTCGCCGCGGAGCATCCCGAACACCGCGGCGTACTCCGGGACTGTAACCTCAACCTCATCCGCCTCGATATTAAATCTTCTTCCTCCGACCTCAAAGCTCGTCGGCTCCGAACCCTCGGCTACGACGGTCTGTTCGCGCGTCGAGAAGACGACTGCGTCGCGTAACGGCTCGAAACCGTCGAGTTCGTCGCGCGACAGAGGGACGACACGTAAGCCCGTGCCTCCATGCAGGGAGCCGGGAAGACGTATGAGGCGGCGGGTGTCGGTCGTAACGGGTTCGTCGGTCTCCGCGCTC
>JAQZDD010000089.1 GCA_028751055.1 Euryarchaeota archaeon Ods04
AAAGTTGGTCGAGTACGAGGAAGCTACTTGGGCTGACCTGCCGTGGAAGTTCGAGGCGGGCACGCCAAACATCGCGCAGGGTATCGGTCTCGGTGCCGCGGTCGACTACTTGGAAGACCTCGGCATGGAGAAGATACACGACCACGAGAAGAGCGTCACGCGGTACGCGCTCGAAAGGATGTGGGAGGACGAAGAGGTCGAAGTCTACGGACCGCCGCCCGAACACGAAGCACGCGGGGGCGTCATCTCGTTCAACGTAGCCGACGCACATCCGCACGACTCGTCGCAGTTGCTGAGCGACGCCGGTATCGCTACGCGCTCTGGACACCACTGCGCCCAGCCCCTGATGCGTGAGATGGGACTTCCAGCGACGACGCGCGCCTCGTTCTACCTCTACAACACGTATGACGAGGTCGACGCGCTCATGGAGGGCATCGAAACCGTGAAGGAGGTGTTCGCGTGATGGGAAGTATGAAGAAGGAGTTACTGAGCCGTGCGAAGCGCGGCTCCTCCGTGTCGACTCCGGACGGAGTCGAAGGAGGTGTTCGCCGTGAGCCGTGACATGTACCGCGAACGTATACTCGACCACTACCGTAACCCGCAGAACTACGGAACCATCGAAGACGCCGACGTGCACTACTCCGACGTGAATCCGTCGTGTGGCGACGAGATAGACATGTACGCCGTCGTCGACGAGAACGACGAAGTCGTGGACGTGAAGTTCGACGGACAGGGGTGCGCGATAAGCCAGGCTAGCGCGTCGCTCCTGACCGAGAAGGTAAAGGGAATGACGCTCGACGAGGTGCGCGCCCTCGAAACCGACGACATCAAGGAGATGCTCGGTATCGAACTCTCGCCTGTCCGTGTCAAGTGCGCCGTCTTAGGGCTGAAGGTTCTCGAGGGCGGTATCGTGGAGTACGAGAAAGAGAAATGACTTAACGAACAACCGAATAATATACACAAATGTCAGACAACACACTCGAAATCAAGAACTTACACGTGGAGGTAGAGGACGAGAAGATACTCAACGGTGTCGACCTTGAGATATCCAAGGGCGAGATAGTCGCGCTCATGGGTCCGAACGGAAGCGGAAAGTCGACGCTAGCGAAGGTGCTCATGGGTCATCCCGCCTACGAGGTGACGGAGGGGGAGGCGTACTTCAAGGGTGAGAACATATTCGAACTCGAACCCGATGAGCGCGCACACCTTGGTCTCTTCTTGGCGTTCCAGTACCCCAAGGAGATAACGGGCGTGTCCGTCTCCAACTTCCTTCGCACGGCTCTCAACTCACGCCGTGACGACGACGACGAGATAGACCCCGTCGAGTTTCAGGAGACGCTCCACGAGCAGATGGAACTCCTCGACATCGACAAGGAGTTCGCAAACCGGTACGTCAACGAGGGCTTCTCGGGCGGCGAGAAGAAACGTATGGAGGTGCTCCAGATGGCTGTGCTCGCGCCCGAAATCGCGCTCATCGATGAGGTCGACTCTGGTCTCGACATAGACGCGCTCAAGATAGTGGCGCGCGGCATCAACGAACTCACGGGCGACGACATGGGCACGCTTCTCATAACGCACTACCAGCGCATTCTGGACTACGTCGAGCCGGACACGGTCTGTGTGATGCTCGACGGAAAGGTGGCGAAGAAGGGGGGTCCCGAACTCGCCGAACGTCTGGAGGACGAGGGCTACGACTGGGTACGCGAAGAGGCGGCAGCTTAGGGAAAGACCGTGCCGGGGCGAACTGCTTTCGACGAGACGGGAACTCTGGGCGTCGAGGAGGAGTACTTCGTAGTCGACGCCGAGACGCTCGAACCCGTCCCCGCCTCGGACACGCTGATAGACGACCACGACGTAGAGCTTCCCGAAGAGCTACAGGGACACGTAGGCACAGAACTCTTCAAGTTCGTCTTCGAGACGACGACCGAGAAGACCGAGACTCTTGAAGACGCACGCGAAGAGATGGAGCGCAAACGTGCCGCGCTCGTAGAACACGCACGCGACCACGGATACGAGGTTCTCGTCGCCGGTCTGCATCCCTCGGCGCGGTGGGACGAACACGAGCACGCCGAAGGACCTCGTTACAGGAAACAGTTGAATCGGATACAGTACCCGCAGCACCGGAACATCACGGCAGGTCTGCACGTGCATGTGGGCGTCGACGACGCCGACAAAGCGGTATACATCGCAGACGAACTCCGACGTTATCTGCCGCTCATCCTCGCCCTCAGCGTCAACTCGCCGTTCTGGTACGGACGCGACACGGGCTTGGCGAGCGCGCGTGCCGTCGTATTCGAGAACCTGCCCAACACGGGGATACCGTCGCGTTTCGGCGACTGGGAGACGTTCCGCGGATTCGAAAAGAAGATGGTCGAGACGGGAAGCGTCGCGGACCGCGGCGAGATATGGTGGGACGTGCGTCCGCACACCGACTACGGTACCGTGGAGGTGCGTTCCCCGGACTCGCAGACGAGCACCGACCGCGCGTTCGCCTTCGTCGCACTCTGCCGCGCGCTCGTCCTTGAACTCGGTTCGCAGTACGAGAGAGGTGTCGAGCCGACGAACCCGAGACGTGAACTCCTAAACGAGAACAAGTGGCGTGCACTCCGGTACGGACACGAAGCCTCGTTCATGCTCCACGGAGAGGACAGAGAGACGGCTACGCTTGAAGAACTCTTCTACGATGTTCTCGAATCCGTCGAGACGCCGTACAAGGACGAGGTGCGTGCGCTCGCGGATGTTTCCGGCGCGGAGAGACAGCGTGACGCTCACGAAAACGGCGGCATGGAAGCGGTTCTGGATTCGGTATCGATAGATATCTGACTCCAACTTCGCGTACGGTACTATCCGACAGGCTTCCATAACAAGAAATATAAGCTTCAGAAGGCTATTCAAAATAGAATGACGGACGACGAACGGGGACTCGGTGACGAAGCTGAAGGAAAGAAAGGCGGTAACGAAAGACGTGTCAGGATAGTGAAGAACGACAACGCTCCTAACGGTGAGAAGGTGGACGAGGCACGTGACAAAGCAAACCGTACCGTCGACAAGCTACGTAAGGAAAGCCGAGGACGTGTCGAGGACACGGCAGAGGACGCGAAGGAGACCGTGGAGGACACGATACAGAAAGGCGTCGACTCGGTCGACAACAACCTTGTAGAACTCCTTTCGTCGTTCCTTGACACCGAGACGCGCGCGAAGGTCTACCTCTACCTGCGCAAACGCGGCGAGGCGACGAGCGAAGAGATAGCCGAGGACACAGGACTGTATCCGAGCACCGTCCGAGAATGTCTCTCCGACCTGTACCAGGAGGGTGTCGTGGAGCGCAGAAAGAAGCAGACACAGGGTGCGGGCAACAACCCGTACGTGTATCAGGCGGTTCAGCCGAGCGAGCTTGCGCGTCGGTTCTCTGAGCGTGTCGAGGAACGCCTCAACCAGCTCTTCAACCTTGACTCGTACCTCGGTCGGAAACACAGCAGACGCGAACTCAAGTCCGACTGGTCGCCGTACAAGATAGTCATAGAGTCGGAGGACGATGAAGAGACGGGCGCGGACAGGGAAGGGGAGCACGGAACCACGAGATGAAGGTCGCAGTCGGCGGGACTTTCGACCCGATACACGACGGACACCGCGCGCTTCTCAGAAAGGCACTCGAACTCGGAAGCGACGGCGTAGTCGTCGGGCTTACGAGCGACGAACTCGCGCCCAAGACGCGTCCCAAGCCGCGCGAGATACGTCCTTTCGAGGAGCGACGTGGTAATCTTCTGGACGAACTCGAAGCTCTCGACGAAGAAGGCGGATACGGACGTGACTTCCGCGTCGAGAAGCTCGAAGACCCTTACGGTGTTGCGAGCGAAGACCCCGAGTTCGACGTGCTCATCGTCTCGCCCGAGACCGAAGAAGGGGGCAAGAAGATAAACGAGATACGTGAGGAGCGTGGCTACGAGCCTCTCGAACTCGTGGTTGTGCCGCACGTCATCGCCGACGACGGCAAGCCCATATCGTCGACACGTGTCGTAGAGGGCAAGATAACCCCCAGCGGGAAGGTACTGCAGGAAGCTGATGTCGACATGGACGTGGACGCCGACACCTGAGTTGACGCGCTGACTCGAACAGCCTGAACCTCGGAACCTGAACGTTTTTTAGCTTCGTCTCCGACCTTCGTACATGGACGAAGAGACGAGGCGCGAGTTGGTCGAGATACTCGTCGAGAACGCGCGGCACTCGACCGACGACATAGCCCGGATGCTCGAAACAGAACCCGAGGAGGTAGAGGAGGAGATACAGGCACTCGAAGACGAGGGCGTTCTGCGCGGCTACACAGCTATCGTCGACTGGTCACGTATCGACGACGACCGCGCCGAGGCGTACGTAGAGGTCAACGTCGCTCTCGACCGTGAGACGAGCTACAACGATATCGCCGACCGTATCGCACGTTTCCCCGAGGTCACGTCGCTCCATCTCGTGAGCGGAAACTACGACTTCGGTCTCATCGTGGAGTGCGACTCGATGAACGAGGTCTCGAACTTCGTGAGCGAGAAGGTTGCGCCCGTGCCCGAGATTACGCAGACAGTGACGCACTTCGTCATGGACGCGTACAAGGAGCGCGGCTTCAGCATGGAGGACGGCGACGACGACGAACGTCTCTCCGTATCGCCATGACCGACGGAAACGGAGACGGATGGAAGGGCGACGTAGCCGAGCGCGTCCGAAACGTGCCACCTTCGGGGATACGGCGTTTCTTCGAACTCGCCGAGGAGCAGGAGGACGTTATATCGCTCGGCGTCGGAGAGCCGGACTTTAGCGCGCCTTGGAGCGCGCGCGACGCAGGCATACAGTCTCTGGAGATGGGACGTACGTCGTACACGGCGAACCGCGGCAAGCGCGAGCTACGCGAGGAGATTGCACGTGACTCGCGCAGGTTCGGACTCGAATACTCGCCCGAAGACGAGATAATCGTCACGACGGGTGTCAGCGAGGGCGTCGACTTGGCTTTCCGCGCTCTGTTTGACCCGGGCGACACCGTCGCTGTCGTACAGCCTGCGTACGTCTCGTACGTGCCGGGCGTGACGTTCGCCGGAGCCGAACCTCTGCCCGTCCCGACGTACGCCGAGGACGACTTCAAGCTGACCTACGACGCGCTCGCCGAAGCGGGTGCCGAGGACGCCGACGGTCTCATCTACTGCTACCCCAACAACCCGACGGGCGCGATAATGACACGCGACGAACTCGCCGATGTCGCCGAGTTCTGCCGCGAGAACGACATCGTCGTGCTCGCCGACGAGGTCTACGCCGACCTGACGTACGACGCGGGTGACGACGAGGGCGAGGGAAGCGCGCAACATGCCTCGATAGCGACGTTGGAGGGAATGCGCGAACGTACCGTCGTCTTCAACGGATTCTCGAAGGCTTACGCGATGACGGGTACGCGCCTCGGATACGCGCTCGGACCTTCGGAGGCGATAACAGCCATGAACCGCGTCCACCAGTACACGATGCTGTCGGCACCCACAACGGCGCAGTACATGGCTATCGACGC
>JAQZDD010000287.1 GCA_028751055.1 Euryarchaeota archaeon Ods04
CTTCGACGTAGACGCGATAGGATGCGCGTCGACAGGGAATCTCGCGTCGAGCGTCGCCGCGCACGCCGCCAAGGCTGGACTTCCGGCTTACATATTCATCCCAGACACAATCGAGAAGGGCAAGATAACACAGACTCTCGCCTACGACCCCGAAATCGTCACGGTGGACGGAAACTACGACGACGCAAACCGTCTCGCCACAGAGGTCGCCGACGAGAACGGCTGGGGCTTCGTCAACATAAATCTGCGTCCGTACTACACAGAGGGTTCGTGCACGATGGCGTACGAAGCCGCCGAAGGTCTTGGCTGGGAGTCGCCCGACCACGTCGTCCATCCGATGGCGGCGGGCGCGTCTCTCCTGTCCGTCAAACGCGGCTACGAGAACTTAGAACGTGTCGGTCTCATAGACGACGCAGACGTACGTATGAGCGGCGCGCAACCTTCTGGATTCCCCATCGCACGAGGCGTCCGCGAGGACGTTCCCGTCGAACCCGTCGAGGAGTACGAGACGCTTGCCCACTCGCTCGCAATCGGTAACCCTGCGGACGGCTTCTACGCAAAGGAGATGATACAAGAGACGGGCGGATACGCCGCCGACCCCGACGACGACGCAGTCGTCGAAGGTATCAAGCTCTTGGCGCGCACCGAAGGCATCTACACCGAACCCGCGGGCGGCACAACCATCGCAGGTCTGAAACAGCTGGTCGAGGAGGGACACATCGAGAGCGACGAGACTGTCGTCGTCAACATCACGGGCAACGGTCTCAAGGCGGAGGAGACCGTCTCGCGTTACGTCGACGTGCCGGAGAGCATACAGCCGTCTCTCGCCGAGTTCGAGAACAGAAAGAAAAACGAGCAGAAGAAGGAGGTGATTCAGTAATGGCTCAGGTAAGGTTCTCAAGCGCGCTCGAAAGCGTAACGGACGAAAGGACGACCGAAGTCGAAGCGGGCACCGTCAAGGAGGCACTCGACGAACTCGCCGAGAGGTACGGCGACGACTTCAAGGAACGTCTCCTTGACGAAGGCGAACTCCGCAGGTTCGTTAACCTCTACGTCAACGGAGACGACGTACGCCACGGCGACGGTCTCCAGACAGCGATAGACGAGGACGACGAGATATCGATTCTTCCTGCTGTTAGTGGCGGCGTCTGAACGCGTTACTCTACTCTTTCTTCCCGTCGTCTATCTCCTCGTATTCCTCCAACTCTCCACGTTCGAGCTTCCCGTGTCGCCTCTCCATGTCCTCGACAGCCTCCTCGACGAGGTCTTCGAAGTCCTTGTCGCCAGCACCGAAGCCCGCGCTCAGTATACGTGTCAGTGCCTCCTCTACGGACTCGTCCGCCTCTTCGAACCTGTCGGGGTCTATCTCTATCACGAACCCTGACGTTATGTTTGGCGCGGTCGGCAGGAATATGACCTCCCGTCCCCCCTCCGTCTTCCCGCCTGTCTTGAACGCCGTGAAACGCAGACCGTCGAAGTCTATCTTGACCGGACTTCTGAAGTCGCCTGTGCCCGCAACTATCGTCTCGATACCCGTCTTTGTGGCTTTGTAGATGACACGTATCACAGGTATACGCTCCGCCACCCTGTCCATCTCGTCCTTGAGAATGACGCCCATCGCCGTCCTCATGAGGAAGCCTATCAACAGCAGAACCAGAATTATGACGGCTATCGAGAAGAAGACCTGTATCAGGTCGTTAATTATCGCGCTGTCGGTCAGTCTCAGCATCTCCGCGCTCGGCAGAGCCGATATCCGTCGGTACACCCATAGAATGACGAAGAAAGTGACGGCGAGGGGTGCGACCGCCACAATACCTCCTAGGAGGTTACGTTTGATACGCGCTTTCACGTGCAGGACATACGTCCGGTTACATATAAAGCCGTTGCTGGTCAGTCCCTCAGCGCGTCCTCCTTCTTCGCCTTTTCTAGCGTACCGTCTTCGAGCGACGTGGCGACTACGGCGGGCTTGTACGCCTCCTCACCTATACGTTCGCTCACCGAAGAACGGACGTACCTCTGAAGCGCGCGTCTCTCGGACGGAACGTGCCCGTAAACGACTTCGTCCTCGACGAGGTCGTAGACCGGTACCGACGGGTTGAGGAGCGTGTTCTCGCCCACGACGGTGTTCTCGCCCACGACGAAGCCCGACGTTATCCTGCATCCGGCACCGACCGACGCGCCGTCTTCGATGACGACGGGTGCGTCCTCGACGGGTTCGAGAACTCCGCCTATGAGAGTGTTCGCGCCCAGCTTCACGTCGTCGCCTATCTGTGCGCACGACCCGACGGTGTCGCACGAGTCGACGAGCGTCCCGTCTCCGACGTGCGCGCCGACGTTGACGAAACACGGCGACATGAGTATGGCGGACTCGCCGACGTACGCGCCGTCACGTATGACCGTCCCGTCGGGAGTGTTACGTGTGCCTTTCTTGAGGAACTCCGACGTGTCCTTGAGTTCGAACTTGTCGTGGTA
>JAQZDD010000189.1 GCA_028751055.1 Euryarchaeota archaeon Ods04
CAGGCGTCGACGAAGCCGTCGGGTACGCGCGGGAGGGCGTAGAACGCGCCGCGCGGCGTCGGGCATTCGAGACCGATTTCGTCGAGACCTTCTAAGACTATGTCGCGTCTCGCCTCGAACTCGTCACGCATCCTTCCGACGGCTTCGTCCGTCCTCTCGTCGTTGAGCGTCTCCGCCACGCCGTGCTGTGCCGAGGCGTTCGCACACGCCTGCGCGTACTGATGCACCTTCACCATCTCGTCGACGGCTTCGGTCGGCGCGACGATATAGCCGAGTCGCCATCCCGTCGCGGCGAGCGTCTTAGACGCGCCGTTGACCGTCACGACGTTTTCGCCGAAACGCGCCGGAGAGACATGTTCGCCCTCGTAGACGAAACGGTCGTAGACCTCGTCACTGATGAGCGTCGCGCCGTAGTCGTCGGCGATTTCTGCGAAGGCGCGTATCTCGTCCTCCGTCTGAACCGCGCCCGTCGGGTTGGCGGGCGAGTTGACGAAGAAAGCGGCTGTGTCGTCCGTGATGGCGTCCTTCACCGCTTCGGGCTTGAGGCGGAGGTCGTCGGCGAGTTCGACGGGCACGGGTTCTGCGTCCGCCACCTTGGTGAGCGCGTCGTACGAGACGAAGCCCGGGTCAGGGACGAGAACCTCGTCGCCCGGATTGACGAGAGCCTGCACAGCGACGTGCAGACCTTCGCTCGCGCCCGCGGTGACGAGAACCTCGTCGGGCGAAGCGTCGAAGCCGACGTATTCGGCGATTTCCTTGCGCAGACCGTCGATACCTACGTTGCTCGTGTAGCCTGCGGCGCGTCCGTCTTCGATAGCGTCTATCGCCGCCTGTCTGACATGCTCGGGCGTGTCGAAGTCTGGCTGTCCCAGTCCGAGGTTGATTGCGTCCTCGCCCGCCGCCTCGAAGACACGTCGTATGCCGCTCACACGTATTCGTTGTGTGCGCCGAGAGAACTTCATGCCGAAAGAAGCGTCTTACTACGAATATATCTGTCGGCAGGACGTGCCGCTACCTAAAACACTTTGTCGGCGTTCCACGAAGGCCGTGTATGAAGCTCGGAATCGTGATAGAGACCGCCGACGCCGAGAAGGCGTGGAACGCTTTCCGTCTCGGGAAACGTGCGACCGAAAAGGGCGACGAAGTCTCCGTATTCTTGCTTGGCGAGGGCGTCGAGTGTGTCGAGGTCAGGGAGCCTTTCGACGTTGAGGAGAAGGCACGTGAGTTCGACGAGGCGGACGGCGAACTCCTCGCTTGCGGCACCTGTCTCGAAATACGCGAGCAGGAAGGCGACGAACTCTGTCCTGTCTCGACGCTCGACGACCTGTACGATGTCATAGACAGCTCTGACAAGCTCCTGACTGTCGGCTGACCTTCCGCGTCGGTCTCATCCTACGACCTACCGACCGCTGCCGTAGAAGTCTCCCGATTCAACCGTCTTGTAGTTCAGCAGCGACGATGCCGCGATGATGAGTCCGCCGACTAGACCGACGTAAAGGCCTAACTGGAACTCGTGCACGACGACCGCCATGGCTTCGGCACCCAGCGACTCCATGATTAAGTATCCGTAGCCTGCGACCCCGAAAAGTACGAGGTAGCCGCCGATGTGGTGAAGCAACGAGATGAACGCACCTGCTATCACGATAGACATTAGAAGGAGCAGGAGGAAGCCTCCCTCGACGCTAGTTCCCGCGTAGAGCGCGCCCACGAGGTCGATGAAGGAGTAGCTGACTCTCGTTACACCGGTTTCGAGCGGAAGATGCACGTAAGGCAGAAACAGCGAACCCAGCGCGATGGCGGCACCCAAGAGACGTACCTTTGCCGGTGTGTCGGAAGCCGTGGGACGTGAACGTGATTCGATACCTCGGATGTCGAAAATTGTGCCAATTCCGACGGCGAAGAGTATAAACCCTCCTAGAACACCGATTATCTGCCACGCGGAGTCGCCCGCTTGACCGATACCGTAGATCGCAAGCACCAAGCCTGCGATCGCCAACAGTACCCCTATACGCTTTCCCATGTTTTTGAGAAAGTCCACAAGGTCATAAAGATATCGCCGCCTCCTTGCCGGATATTACTCTGGCGTATGACCGTCGGACGGTTTTCGGATTACTCGTCCTCTTTCTCCACGTCGTGCCCGCCGAACTCGTGGCGCAGTACAGCGAGAACCTTGTCGGAGAACGTACCTTCGTCTCCGACGCGTGAACGGTAACGGGCGAACAGCGAGTGCGCGATACTCGTCGCAGGAACGTCGTTGTCGATGGCTGTCTCAACCGTCCAGCGTCCCTCTCCGCTGTCGGGTACGTGTCCCTTGACGCCTTCGAGTCGGGGGTTTCGTGCGAAGGCACGACGCGTGAGACGTATGAGGCGTGACTCGACGACGCTCCCGTTCGACCAGACGCGTGCCACGTCTTCAAGGTCGATGTCGTCGTACTCGCCCTCGGCTAAGAGTTCGAACCCCTCACCGATGGCTTGCATCATGGCGTACTCGACGCCGTTGTGCACCATCTTGACGTAGTGTCCCGCGCCCGACGGTCCGAAATGTTCGTATCCGCCTTCGACGCTCAGGTCGTCGAACAGGGGTTCGACGCTTTCGTAGGCTTCGCGGTCGCCGCCGACCATGATTGAGAGACCTTCGAGAGCACCCGACGGACCGCCGCTGCATCCTGCGTCCAAGAGGACGACACCTTCTTCGTCGAGCCTTTCCGCGCGCTCGCGCGTCTTACGGAAGTCGGAGTTGCCCGCGTCTACGACCACGTCGCCCTCGTCGAGAGAGTCGGCGAGCGCGTCGAGTGTCTCGTCGACGGGTTCTCCGCAAGGGACGGACACCCAGACGGTACGCGGCGGTTCGAGCGCGTCGGCAAGAGCTTCGATGCTCTCCGCGCCCTCGCCCGTCGCTTCGCGCGTCGCTTCGGCGTCCACGTCGTATCCGACGACTTCGTACCCCTGACTGTCGAGGTTGCGCGCGACGTTCCCCCCCATCTTGCCGAGTCCTACGATGCCGACTTCGCGTTCCATGTTCACGCGACCACTCCCGTGGCGTCGACGGCGTCGCGGACGAACTCCTCTACGGCGCGACGGTCGTCTACGGGGTTGGTTATGTCGACCGTCTCGTTGTACTCCCAGATAGGCTCGTAGATACGGCGCAGAACGTCTTCGTTCACCCACGTTCCGCCGCCGTTGAGCGCGTCCTCTATCTCGTCTATCAGAACTTCGTAGGGTATCGGTCCCGTCGGTCTTCCCGACTCGACGAGAACACCGTCTTTCTTCCATCTCCATTCGCCGCGGTAGTCGGACTTGAACTCGGTTTCGGAGTCGGCGTAGAGGAAGTCTATATGTTCGTCGTCGGAGAGAACAAACCGC
>JAQZDD010000060.1 GCA_028751055.1 Euryarchaeota archaeon Ods04
CGAATGCTTCGAATGCACGTCCGCGCCGCCTAACTCCTGCATGTCGACGTCCTCGCCTATCATGGCACGGACGATACGCGCGCTCGCAATAGCCATCGAACCCATCTCCTCAACCATGATAAGGTAGTCACAGAAGACGGGCGTGTACGCGCTTCCGGCGATGTCGGGACCGTACAGGACGCCTATCTGCGGAATCTTGCCCGACATCCTGCACTGGTTGTAGAACATCTTGCCGCCCCTGTACCGGTCGGCGTGCGTGTCACCGGGTTCGCGCTCCTCTTGGTTGAGTCGCGCGCCCGCCGAGTCGATGAGACGGATTAGCGGCACGCCGAGACGCATCGCTTTCTCCTGTATACGGATTATCTTCTCGGCACCGCTCTGTCCGAGCGTACCCGCCTTTACCGTGTAGTCGTTGGCGGTGAAACAGACGCGTCGTCCGTCTATCTTACCGACGCCGGTCACGACGCCGTCGGCGGGAAGTTCGTCGTCGTCGGAGAACGAAGCGAAAGTACCGTCCTCGAACTCGATTTCGTCGAAGAGCAGGTCGAGACGTTCGCGCACGAAGAGCTTGTCGAGTTCGTCGAGCATCTCCTGCTTGTCCTCTTTCCTGCCCTTCATGATGCCCTCTATCTCCTCGCGGACACGTTCCTCTCGTTCGGTGACGACGACGCCCTCGTCGTCCCAGTCGTCCTTCTCCCCCGCGGACGCGACGGTCGAGCCGTCGTCTCCTACCATCTCGACGGGCTTTCCGAGGTGTTGCGATACGGCGGCTACGACAGCGCGTGCCATCTCCTCGTCGTCAGCGTCCTCCACGTGAATCTTCATAGTTGAAACGAAAGTGGCGTCAGGAATATCATACTACCGGTTTCGTGTCTCTGTTTTTATTTCTCTCACGACACAAATCAGGAAACCGGAGTTAGACTCATGTGGGTGGGGGACAACGCGTCTTCCATGGAGTACACCACACTCGGCTCAACAGGCGTCAAGGTATCGAAGATATGTCTCGGATGCATGAGCTTCGGCTCGCCCGAATGGCGTCCTTGGGTTCTTGAGGAGGACGAATCGATGCCGATTCTGGAGCGCGCGCTCGATTTGGGCGTCAACTTCTTCGACACGGCGAACATGTACTCGCACGGAGAGAGCGAACGTATCTTAGGCGAGGCACTCGACGGTCACTGGGACGACGTATTCGTCGGCACGAAGGTCTACTTCGAGATAGACGGTCGCACGCAGTCGGCAGGGCTTTCACGTAAGACTGTCGAGCAAGAGTTGGACGCGTCGCTCGAAAGACTCGGGACGGACACGGTCGACCTCTTCCAGATGCACCGCTGGGACTACGACACGCCGATAGAGGAGACGTTGCGCGCCTTCGACGACGCCGTCCGACGCGGGAAGACACGTTACGTCGGAGCGTCTTCGATGTGGGCACACCAGTTCTCACACGCTCTGCGCAAGAGCGATGAACTCGACCTCGAAAGCTTTGCGACGATGCAGAACCACTACAATGCGGTCTACCGCGAGGAGGAGCGCGAAGTTCTGCCTATCTGCGAACGCGAAGGCATCGGCGTCGTTCCTTGGTCACCTCTTGCGCGCGGCTACCTCGCACGTCCGCACGAGGAGATAGACGCGACCGAACGCGGCGAGACGGAGGACCATATGTACAGCCATCCGTACCGCGACGGCGGTGGGAAGGAAATAAACGAACGCGTCGAAGAGGTCGCCGAGGACGAAGACCTGAGCATGGCACAGGTCGCTCTGGCATGGGTGATGTCGAAGGACGCCGTTGACGCGCCGATTATCGGCGTAACGAGCATCGAACATCTTGAGCAGGCTGTCGAGGCGACCGAGGTCTCGTTGTCGGACAGCGACATCGGGTACATAGAGGAGCCTTACGAACCCGTGGAGGTGTCAGGACACTGGTGAGCGAAAACGGAGACGAGAACGGAAGCAAGAAACTGACCATCTTAGGCGCGCCTACCGACTACGGAGTCGACCGCCGTGGCGTAGACATGGGACCGTCGGCTGTGCGGTACGCTGGTCTCGTCGAGTCGCTCCGCGCCGACGGACACGACGTGAACGACGCGGGCGACGTGGACGCGCCCAGAGATGGAGGAGAGAGCGGAGAGGGAGCGGCGAAGAGAGCCTCGGAAGCCGTCGCCGACCGCGTTGCGGACGCCACGGAGGATTCGGTTCCGGTCGTTGTCGGCGGTGACCACTCCGTCTCGATAGGAACTCTCGTAGGTGCTTCGAGGAACGTCGACGACCTCGGTGTTCTCTGGTTCGACGCACACGCCGACTTCAACACGCGTGAGACGACGCCGTCGGGGAACGTACACGGAATGGCTCTTGCCGCGGCGGCAGGACACGGAAGCTTCGCTGGCGAGTGGCCGGAGAGCGTCGACGGTTCGAACGTCGCTGTCGTCGGTGTACGTGACCTTGACGACGGCGAACGCGAAAACCTGCGTTCCTCCGAAGTAACGGTCTTCACGATGTCGGATATCGACAGACGAGGTATCGGAGACGTAACCGAAGACGCGCTCGAAGCCGTTTCGGCGGACACGGACGCCCTGCACGTATCTCTCGACATGGACTGGCTCGACCCCGACGAGGCACCGGGAGTCGGTACGTCCGTCGTCGGCGGCGTTACCTACCGTGAAGCACATATGGCACTCGAAATGGTGTCCGAATCAGACGCCACCGTACGTTCCGTTGATCTCGTCGAAGTCAACCCTGTTCTCGACGAGTCGAACAGGACGGCGGAACTAGGTGTCGAACTCATCGGGAGTCTTTTCGGCAGAACGGTGTACTGAGACACAGAAGGAGCGGACGGGACAGAACTATAACTCATGCGTCCCAAGACGAACGCATGGACTACGGAGTAACGTCGATAGAAGACGTACCGAGCGTGGACATGGGCGACGCGGTCGAGGGCATGGACGCCGAAGTTCGGCGCGTGCAGACAGAACTCGGCACCGACGAGATGGTTACGAACGTCTGGGAGTTCGAGGAGGGCGACGCGATGGTGCACCACTACCACGACGAGCAGGAGGAACTCTACTACGTCATCAAGGGCGAGTTCAGGCTAAAGGTCGGCGACGTGGGCGACACAGAAGAACGCAGAGTCGAGGAGGGCGACGTCTTCGCGTTCGCGCCCGAGGTCGGACGCGGCTACAGATGCGTGAGCGAAGACGGCGGAACGGTGCTGACGGTCGGCGCGCCCAACGTGGTGGACATCGACCCCGAGAAGTACACGCCTTTCGACGACGCCTGACGCCCCTCGCCCCTTCTACTCCTCCAGCACTTCCCGCACGCGTCCGACGTAGCTGTTGTTCTCCCAGCTTCTGAGTTCCGACATGCGGTCGAGGGCTTCAACTGCGTCCGACCGCTGTATGCGTCCTTCGTGCACGAAGACCTCTAAGAGCTTTGGCGTCGTCACGAGACGCGCGCCCGAGAGCGAGGCGTGCACCAGACCGATGCTGTTGAACTCGTCGCAGACGAAGATGTCAGCGTCCTCGGAGTCGGCGAGCGTCACCGCGGCGTTCTCACCTATGTCGAGCGGAAAGCTTGAGTCAAGTTCTGTGTCATGCACCTCGGCTTCGCCGCCTTCGACGTGCTCCAAAGCCTCCTTGGCGGCGCGCGCCTGTCCGTCGTCGTACGACGCAGTCTCTTCGAGTTCTTCGACTACCTCCCGAGGCACGAGCAGTTCGTACTCGTCAACGAGCATCCCAAGAATGTCTTCGCATGCCGCGAGGCTGACGAGAGCCGACGTGTCCGCTACCACGACAGCCATTGTCACGTCACAGGCTGGCTATCTCTTCCACGTCAGTCTCTAACTGCTCCTTGAGGACACGGAAGTTCGCCGCCTCCTCGTGACCGACGAGACCGACGAGTTCGTCGAATGTGATTTTTTCGGCGTAGTAGGCGTCGGCTATCTCCTGTTTCACCTCGTCGTCGTGGGCGGCGTCGCGGAGGTACTCGCGCAACGCGTCTATGAGAACGCCAGTCCTGTCGGAGTCGAGAACCTCGGCGAGCGAGTCGGCACGGTCAACGAGTTCCTGAGGGGCGCGGAACTGTACGCGTTTCTTCTCGGTCATCGTGTATGTGTATATTGTGAGCCTGCAAAATAAGGGTGGCGGTCAGCGGAAGAGCGAGCGTCTCAGTCGTCGGCTTTCTCGCTTACTTCGCCGCCGTCGGTCGCCGTCTCCGCCGATGGTTCGGGCGGAGGCGAGACGCGTATGTCCTCGCCCTCCTGCATCCTCTCTTCGACGACGCGCGCGTACGGGTCGGGCATGACCTTGACGAACTGTCCGAGGTAGTCGTCCCAGTTGTCGAGCACCTCGCGCGCCTTGTCGCTGTCCGTGTATTCGAGGTGGTTTTCGACCATCCTGCGCACCAGATTCTCGTCGCGTTCGTCCATCGGTTCGACGTGTACCATCTCGTCGTTGAGGCGTACGTCCTCAAAGTCGCCGTCCTCGTCTAAGACATACGCTTCGCCGCCCGACATTCCCGCGCCGAAGTTCTTGCCCGTCTCGCCTAAGACTACTGTGACGCCGCCCGTCATGTACTCGCATCCATGGTCGCCGACGCCCTCGACGACAGTCTTCACACCCGAGTTGCGCACACCGAAACGCTCGCCAGCGACGCCGTTGAAGTACGCCTCGCCGTCGGTCGCACCGTAGAGAACGACGTTCCCGACGAGGATATTGTCGTCCTCCTCGTAGGCGGCGTCGTCGGGCGTCTCAACGATGAGTTTTCCGCCCGACAGCCCCTTGCCGACGTAGTCGTTGGCGTCTCCCGTGACGCGCATCGTCATTCCATCGACGGCGAACGCGCCGAACGACTGTCCCGCCGAACCCTCAAAGTTGAGGACGACCGTGTCGTCGGGCAGACCGTCCTCTCCGTGTACCTTTGCGATTTCACTGCTCAGCATCGCGCCCGTCGTGCGGTCGCGGTTACGTATCTCGCGCGAAACCTCTACAGGCTCCCCGTCTTCTATCGCGCGCCGCGCCGCACCGATGAGTTCGTGGTCTATCTTGTCGTCTAGCTTGTGGTTCTGTTCGCGTGTCTTGCGGGGGTCGTCGTCGCTCTCAGGCTTACGCAGGAGACGCGAAAGGTCGATTCCGGAAGCCTTCGGGTGGTCGACCTCGCGCTGTTCGAGCGAGTCGACCTCGCCTATCATCTCGTCCATCGTACGGAATCCTAACTCCGCCATGTGCTCGCGCACCTCCTGTGCCATGAACTCCATGTAGTTGACGACGTGCTCGACCTCGCCGCGGAACAGTTGGCGGCGTTCCTTGTCCTGTGTGGCGATGCCCGTCGGACATTTGTTGGTGTGGCACTTGCGCACCATGACACAGCCCTCAGCGACGAGCGCGGACGTTCCGAAGCCGTACTCCTCGGCACCGAGCAGAGCGGCGACAACGATGTCGCGTCCCGTCTTCATTCCTCCGTCGACACGGACGCGTATGCGCGAGCGCAGGTCGTTCTCCATCAGCACTTGGTGAGCCTCGGCGATTCCGAGTTCCCACGGCAGACCTGCGGACTTTATGGACGTTCTGGGAGACGCTCCCGTTCCGCCGGCGTGTCCGCTGATGAGTACGGAGTCTGCGCGTGCCTTCGAGACGCCCGCGGCGATGATGCCGACTCCGTCCTCCGCAACTAACTTGACGTGCACGTCGGCGTCGGGATTTCCGCACTTGAGGTCGTGTATCAGCTGAGCCAAGTCCTCTATCGAGTATATGTCGTGCTGAGGCGGCGGCGATATGAGCGCGACGCCCGGTGTGGTGTGGCGCGTGCTCGCTATCGTTTCGTTGACCTTGTGTCCAGGCAGATGTCCACCTTCTCCGGGCTTCGAACCCTGCGCCATCTTGATTTCGAGGTGGTCGCCGTCGTTGAGGTACGAGACGGTGACGCCGAACCTGCCGCTTGCGACCTGCTTGATTTTCGACCTTCTTTCGGTGCCGAAACGTTCGACGGGTTCTCCGCCCTCGCCCGAACCCGACTTGGCACCTATACGGTTCATCGCTTCGGCGAGTGTCTCGTGCGCCTCCTTCGAGAGCGAACCGAACGACATAGAGCCTGTGAAGAACCTCTTCACAATCTCGTCAACGGGTTCGACCTCTTCGATGGGTACAGGCTCGCGGTCGGATTCGAGTTCTAAGAGACCACGGAGTTCGTGCAGGCTCTCGTCCTTGTGGTTCATAGTGCGCGAGAACTCCTTGTAAGCCTCGTAGTCGCCCTCGCGTACCGCCGCCTGAAGCTTTCTGACTGTCCCCGACTTCCACGCGTGGAACTCGCCGTCTCGCGTCCATTCGATTTCGCCGCCGGGGTCGAGTTCGTCCGTGTCGCTCTCGAAGCCGAAGTCGTGACGTTCTAAGAGGTCTCTCTCGACGCCCTCGACGCCGACGCCCTCCGTGCGCGCCGTCGTTCCGTAGAAGTACTCCTCGACGAAGTCGGACTTCAGCCCGACAGCCTCGAATATCTGCGCGCCCTTGTACGACTCCAACGTCGAGATACCCATCTTCGACATGACCTTGAGTACCCCCTCCTCAACG
>JAQZDD010000108.1 GCA_028751055.1 Euryarchaeota archaeon Ods04
CGAAGCCTGACATTGAGCGAACCGAAGGTTCGCGTATGCTCACGAATTCCGTAGGAATTCGAGACAAGCCCTCGAAGTCCGCCGGACTTCGAGACTGCTAACAGGTCTCTCGGAAATCGGAGATTTCCGACGATTCGCGTGAATCTTTGATTCACGAGACAGCGGGTTACGGTGGACGGTGAGGAGAGGATTATGGACCACGGTCGCTTCGGCTTGCGCCTCGCTCACTGGTTCAAACCTCTCTCACCTCACTCGCTCGAAAAACTCGCTCGTTCGTCGTCAGAACGCAGGGTGTTCTGACTGGCTCAGAAATCTTTGATTTCTGAACGGTGAGGAGAGGATTTGAACTTGGGTCACTTCGCTACGCTCGTTCCTTAGTTCAAATCGCTCTCTCACCTCACTCGCTCGAAAAACTCGCTCGTTCGGTGAGGAGAGGATTTGAACCCCTGGGGGCTGTGACACCCCACCGGCTTTCAAGGCCGGCGCATTAGGCCAGACTCTGCCACCTCACCTTGGCGGAGAGACGCATGACGCACGGATATGCGTTACGCCATCGTCACGCGCTGACTCATGACCTCTCTACGTCAGCGGGCATCGCTGGGTTTTAGGATGGTCGGCGCGCCTTTCGTCCATGGCAGTAACCAAAGGAGACAGCGTAAAGGTAGAGTACGTCGGCAGGTTCGAAGATGGAGAGGCTTTCGACAGTTCGCGTGAGGAGGTGGCGGTTGAGGCGGAGATAGCCCACCCGAACCGTGAGTACGAACCCTTAGAGTTCGAAGTCGGTGCCGGAGAGGTCGTGCAGGGGTTTGACGACGCGGTCGTAGGCATGGAGGAGGGCGAAACCAAGGAGGTCACCGTCCCACCTGAGAAGGGGTACGGCGAACACTCCGAGGAGAACGTCGTCGAGTACGACCGCGAGGAGTTCCGCGAGGCTCTCGGTCAGGAACCCGAGGTCGGCATGCACATCCACACGCAGGACGCGCACGGCGACGTAATCGAGGTCGACGAAGACACGGTTATTGTGGACTTCAACCACGAACTCGCCGGAGAGACGCTCGTCTTTGAAATCGAGGTCGTTGAGGTGGCGTGAACGTAAGGGAACGCGACATAGACGCCGAAGGCTACGGTAGTGTGACGCTCGTCCCCGAGACGCTCGACGACCTCTGGCACCTAAAGTACGTCGTCGAGGAGGGCGACACCGTCTCAGCACTCACACGCCGGCGTGTCGAGCGCGACGACGACATGACACGCTCCACAGGCGGCGAGCGCGAGACCCTCAACGTCGACTTGGAGGTCGATGACGTCGAGTTCGCGCGTTTCGCAAACCGGCTTCGTGTCTCGGGCGTCATCCGTTCGTGCGACCGTGAGACCGAAATCGGCAACCACCATACCATAAACGTCGAACAGAACGACGAAATCACGATAACGAAGGAATGGAAGTCCGACCAACTCGAACGTCTCGCCGAGGCGGAGGAAGCCGACGAGACGGAGGTGGCTATCGCAACCGTCGAGGAGGGCGAGGCGCACGTCCATACGGTCGAAGCGCACGGCGTCGAGGAGCGCGTCACTCTAACGGGCACGACGGGAAAGGGTGACGACGCCGCGCCGCGCGACGAACTCTTCGCCGAACTCGCCTCTGTCCTCGAAAACATCGACGCCGACGCCGTGGTGCTCGCCGGTCCGGGGTTCACGAAGCGCGACGCCTATGACTACATCGAGGAGAACGCGCCCGAGGTAGCCGAACGTATCGTCGTCGAGGACACGGCGAGCGTCGGAGGACGCGGCGTCCACGAAGTCCTGAAACGCGGCGCGGTCGAACGTGTCGCCGAGGAGGCGCGTGTGGCGCGCGAGTCACGTCTCGCAGACGAACTCATGGAGCGCGTCGCCGGCGAAGGCGCGGCGGCGTACGGTCTCGAACCCACGCGCGAGGCGGTCGAGTACGGCGCGGTCGAACATCTCTTAGTCGTCGACGAGTTCCTGCGCGAGAACCGCGCCGTACTCGACGCGCTCGTCGAGGGTGCGGAGCAGAAAGGCGGCGACGTAACCGTCCTGTCGTCGGAGTTCGAACCCGGACAGCGTGTTCAGAGTCTCGGCGGGGTTGCGGCACTCCTGCGTTACCGTATCGACTGACCGCTAACCACGCCGACCGATGAACACACGTCCAGTTTACTCGGATGTACGCCCAAGAATTCAACATGTAAAATGATGAGAAACTTTTATTAGGGGGGACGCCGTTTGGCTGTGTGTAGAACCATGATGGAAGACCACGAAGCACCCCTCGTTCCGAACGCCCGCCGCAGGCACGACATCGTCGAGTGCCCCGAACCGACCGCGGAATCCATAAAGGAGGAGCGCGACGCGCTTCTCACAGAGGCACCGTTCGTACCGATGGTATCGAAAAGGTCTTCCAACGTAGTAAACTGAACCGTTAGTTCTTTTCCGGTTATATCCTGTCCGTCGCAACGAGCAGATACACGAGCGATACTGCCCCCACGAAGACGGGTAGCCAGTACGTCAGGAGCCTGTAGACGAGTGCCGCAGCGGTAGCCGCCGGAAGCGACAGACCGGTTACGAGAGAGATTATGCCTGCAAGGAGTATGTCGACAGTTCCCAGGCCACCGGGTAGTGGAACCAAGACACCGAGCCTGCTTAATGCTACTATGAAGACGACAACGCCGATGCCCGCTGATTCGCCGAACGCCGGTAAGATGAAGTAGAGCGGTAGCGCGAGGAGGAACCACGCGGCGTGAGCGTACACGACGGCGACGCCTAAGTTGTTCCTGTTCTCCACGACGGAGTCGAGCGTCGCGTAGAAGCCCGCGATACGGTCGCGTATGTTTTCTTCGGCGAGGAAGCCGAGCGTCCCTTCGGCGGTTCCCTCAACGAAACCGGGGACTAAGAAGTCGGCAACGCGTTCCGCTAACCGAGCGAGAGCTTCGACGACGCGCGCCGCGACACCAGCGACGAAGACGGCGAGACGTTCGACCGTCGCGCGTGCGAACATGACGAAGAATAGCGGTACGGTTATGACGAGAAGGAGAATGGCAAAAGCGACGGGGTAGCCGCCGAGGTCAGTCGCCGGTCCCGCGACGACGAAGTAGACGAAGCTGAGCACGCCGAAAGTGACGAGTGGCACAGGGTAGCTCGTTATGTCGATGGAGACGACAGAGGCGAAGCCATCGTCGTAGTCGGCGTCCGAGTAACTGACCAAGACGTACGTCATAAGAGGGAGCGCGGACACCTGTCCGTACGGCGTCACGAACTTGACCGAGGTGCAGGCGAGGTAGACAGCGTAGATACGCGCGGTACCGACTCCGTGACCGACGGCGCGGAGCAGACGTACCCATACCATGCCGCGGAAGGCGAAAGAGCCGAAGACCGCCGCCGTTCCGAGCGCGACGCTCACGCCGTCCGTCTCACCGAGCGCGTCTGCAACGTCCTCGAAACCGACCGAGTAGACGAAGAGTCCGATTAGACCGAGGGCTACTGCGAAACCGACGACAGCCCTCGTTCTGTTCCCCATGGCGACGGTTTGGTAAAACGTTGAAAAGAAGCTTCTTACTTTTCGTTGGGGGAGGTGGTTCTCAGTTACCGTCGAGGAAGACGACGTCGTCCGCCACGGATTCGAGAGCGGCGGAGAAACAGTCGGAGACGCCGATGACTGTCGTGCGCGCGCCCTCGGCGTTGGCGCGTTCGAGAGCGGGCTTGAAGTCGGCGTCACGCGTCGCTATCACGATGTCGAATCCTTCGAGCGCGTACGCCGTGGCGTCGACAGCGAGACGTACGTCCACGTCCCCTGAGGTGACGACAGCTTCCATGCCGTTCGTCTCGACAGCCTCTATGAGACCAGACGATGCGTGGTTGTTGAGGTAGACACGTGCAACATCAGGTCTCTCGGAGGCATCGCGTACGTCTTCAAGGTCGATGTCGAACTCCTCGCGGAGGAGGTTGGGACCGTCGACTAAGAGCGCGACACGGCGAGAGTCACCGAAGACACCGAATACGTCAGACAGACGTGGCATACGCGCCGTTCGACCGGACGGCGGATAAACTCGTCGGACGAAGCTGACGACGACGCACCGGTACGGTAAAATATACGTAGCGTGATAGACGTTGACAAGACAAGACATGACCGGAAAGGAGATTCGGCTACGAAGGATACGTGACGAGGACTCCGGTAACTTCGTCACTATCCCGATGGACCATGGCGTAACTATCGGTCCCGTACAGGGACTGAACCACATACACGAAACGATAGACGAGATAGGACGCGGCGGCGGCGACTCTGTGCTCGTCCACAAGGGCGTCGTCGAGCACTCTTTCGACAAGGTGCAGGAGGACATCGGCGTCATCGTACATCTCAACGCCGCGACGAGCGTCGGACCAGACCCCAACAACAAGGTGATGGTCGGCGACGTAAAGCGTGCAGTGCGCCTCGGCGCGGACGCCGTCTCAGTACACATCAACATCGGAAGCGAGACGGAGCCGCACCAGCTTCAAGACCTTGGTGAGGTCGCCGACGAATGCGACGAGTACGGAATGCCTCTTCTTGCGATGACGTACGTGCGCGGACCGGACGTTGACCCGAACGACGAGGAGACGGTTGCGCACGCCACGCGTCTCGGTGCCGAGCTGGGCGCGGACGTCGTGAAGACGTCGTACACGGGCAACCCCGACGAGTACGAACGCGTAATCGAAGGCTGTCCCGTGCCCGTCGTCATAGCCGGAGGTCCGAAGGCAGAGACCAAACGCGAAGTGCTGCGCGACATACGTGACGCGATGGACGTGGGCGCGCGCGGCGTAGCGATGGGACGGAACGTCTTCCAGCAGGAGAACGTCGAAGGTATGACACGCGCCGTCTCGCGTGTCGTACACGACGGCGCGTCGGTCGACGAGGCAATGGACGAGGTGCGCCGATAATGACCGGCGCGAGCCAGAAACAGGTCTGGTACAAGGCGGACGAAGGCGACTGGGACGACCGGCTGCCGCTCATCACCGCAGCGATAGAGAGCGGCGTCGACTACGTCCTCGTCGACGAGGAC
>JAQZDD010000031.1 GCA_028751055.1 Euryarchaeota archaeon Ods04
CCAGAGGTTCGACGTGCCGTTCAGCTTCACGAGCAGGTTCACGTCGTCGGCGTAGTCGCTGTGGTACTGCTCCGCTACGCCCTTCTGTACGGCGAGCGCGGTCACGGCGTCGTGGCGCGCTACCTCGAAGACGTGCGCCGGGTCCGCGCTCTCGGGCACGTCCTCGAAGTCTACGGGTCCGTGTTCCAGACCGTGGTCGTACGCGAGTATCAGCGAGTTTCCGTTCCTCGTTATCGGCGAACTGTCTATGTCTAACATATCCTGAACGTAGCCCGCGTTCCACATAAAGATAAGGAAAGGTCGGAGGTAGGATGCGGTCGCACCGCGCACAAAGGTAATCCGTGCCCACGCCGTAGAAGAAGGCATGTACGTAAGCCAGATAATGACATCGCCGGCGGTTACAGTCGCACCCGATGCGTCCGTCCGCGACGTCGCGCGTCTCCTCCACGACAGCCGTACAGGCTCCGTCGTCGTCGAGACCGACACGCCGCTCGGAATAGTCACCGAGACAGACGTCGTGCGTCTCGTAGCGGAGGGCACCGACCTGACGAACATCTCCGCGTCTGACATCATGACGACCGACCTCGTGACGGTCGACGGATTCGAGGATGTTGAGGAGGCGGCGCGTATCATGAAGAAGAACCGGATAAAGAAGCTTCCAGTCATATACGGCGGCGCGCTCGTCGGCATCGTGACGGCGGCGGACATATCGCACCAACTGCCGGAGATAATCAACGGCGAAGTACTCGAAAAGGAAGAGCTTATCGACAGGCTCGAAGAGGTCAAATAAGAACTCTTATCGGACGCGTCTCCGTACCGCAGAACAGCGCCGATAGCTCAGTCCGGAGAGAGCGGCTGGCTTCGGACCAGCAAGTCGCGGGTTCAAATCCTGCTCGGCGCGTGAGCGAATGAAACGAGCGAACCGCCGAGTTAGTCAAGCTCTGCTTGACCGTACTCGGCGCGAACGAGCTTTTTGCGAGCGAGCGGCGAGTCAGTCAATCTCCGATTGACGCTACTCGGCACGAGAACGAACGTAGTGAGCGAGAGATGCGAACGAACTTCGAATTCCTGAGCTAACTCCGCACTCCTCCTGACGTGCGAAAATTTATGTTCCGAAGCCAA
Organism: Euryarchaeota archaeon Ods04; assembly: GCA_028751055.1. Lineage (GTDB taxonomy): Archaea > Halobacteriota > Halobacteria > Halobacteriales > Halorutilaceae > Halorutilus. The sequence goes on from JAQZDD010000031.1 coordinate 1,123, forward strand.
CAGGTTTACTCCGTTTAAGTTTGAGCGAGAAATCTCCTGACCACTCCGATGTCGAAGCCCCTGATGACCAGGAAGACGAGTACTCGAACTCCGAGATACGTAAGATAACGCTCGCCGTTATAGCGGGAGTAGTCTTCGGCGGCGTAGCTACAGGAGTCGCCTTTCCCACGCTTCCGCTCCTCGGCGATATACTCGGAATTAGCGCGGTCATGCTCGGCGTCATACTGTCCGCAAACCGTATCGCGCGTCTCGTCATGAACACGCCCGCGGGGCAGGTAATCGACTCCGTCGGCGTCCGGCGTCCCATGATAATCGGTCTGTTCGTGCAGGCGTTCGCACCTTTCCTGTACGTCGTCGGTCTTCACACGCCCCCGGGTACCTTCGCCGTCCTGCCCCTCGTCGGTGAGGTGTCTAACCCCGCGGTCGTCTTCGTTCTCGCACGGTGCTTCTGGGGACTCGGAAGCGCGTTCGTCATCATCGGCGCGTTCGTCATCATCACACGGATAACGACGCCGTCGAACCGCGGAAGATGGATAGGCTATCTACGCGGCGGTCAGAGCCTCGGTTTCCCCACGGGTCTCGTCTTAGGAGGTGCTATCGCCGACGTCTTCGACGCACAGGCTGCCTTCCTCACAGCGGGCGGGCTTGCGATGCTCGCCGCCTTCGTCGCCTATCTCGTCATACCCGAGGTCGAGTCGGCGGCTGACACGCGCACGGGTCTCCGAGACCTTCCGCGTATAATCCGTGACGAGCCGCGTGTCCTGCCCGTCGGCTTAGGTAACTTCACGATACGGTTCATGTTCGCGGGCGTCCTCCTGACGACCGTCGTCATCTACGCCGACGCCTACGAAATACGTCTGTCAAGCCTCGAAGCCGCGGGCGTCGGAGGTCTCGTCATGGGCATCGGAGTCATAACAGCGGGTGCGACGACCGTTGTGAGCGGACGTATCTCGGACGGTCTCGACAACAGAATCGCCATAACGATGCCCGCGCTCGCTGTGCTCGCCGCCGGCTTCGGCGTTCTCGCTTTCTATCCCACGTTCGTCGGCATACTCGTAAGTACGATAATGATTGGCTTCGGCGTCGGCGGCACCGGTCCCGCGCTCCTTGCCTACCTCGGCGACATATCACCGGGCGATCAACTCGGGAAACTCGGCGGCGTCTACAACGTCATGGGTGACATCGGTCTCGCTCTCGCACCCCTGCTCGCCGTCCCCGCTGTCGAAGACTGGTTCGGATACCGTGCCACGTACGTAGGATGTGCCGTTCTGACGGTTCTGTGTCTCGTAATCGTCAATATCACTCTAATGAGAAAATGAATTTCTGGCTCACAGCCTCGTGTTTCTGAACGAAAGCCGGGATGCCGAGCAGTATGCGGAAGTGTTATGTATGTCGATGATTATTCTTCGATAATCATGAAATCAGTGGCTGTCACGAAGGAGGAAAAGGACGACGAGGAGTCGTTGTCGTTGGAGCAGATAATAGACAGGTACTCCGACGAGGATGACGAGACGGACGAGGAGAAGGTCAGGGCGGAGCCGCAGGACTAACCACACGTCTCATTCCGTTACGTTGAATAGACGTGGGCAGTTAGATTATGTGACGCCGGATGTTGAGGAGTTTAGCGCGCGACGCCTACGAAGCTTACTTGGAGCGTCGGCTTTCTTCGTCGGATGTTCCGCGTCACGTCGCTGTCGTGCAGGACGGAAACAGGAGGCACGCGCTCTCGAAAGGAGAGGAGCCAACAAAGGGACACGAAGAAGGTGCCGAAACGACCGAGGCGGTTCTTGACTGGGCATACGAGGTGGGCGTAGAGGAGATGACGCTCTACGCCTTCTCGACGGAGAACTTCGAGCGCGACGACGACGAACTCGAAGAGCTTTTCGACATAATCGCCGACAAGCTCGACGAACTCGCCGACAGCGAAAAGATACACGACAGACGTGTGCGTGTCCGCGGCGTCGGCGACCTGAGCCGTCTACCCGAGAGGGTGCGCGACGCTCTGACGAGGGTGGAGAATGCAACCGAAGAGTACCGACAGCACAGGCTCAACGTCGCTCTCGCCTACGGCGGAAGGGATGAACTCGTCGAGACGGCGAGACGGATTGCGCGAGACGTGGAGGAAGGTCGGCTTTCGCCCGAGTCGGTCGACGCCTCGGCGGTCTCTTCGCGTCTCCGTCTCGGCTCCGACATAGACCTCGTCGTGCGTACCGGAGGCGAGCACAGGCTCTCGAACTTCGTGCCTTGGCAGGCGCGCGGCGCGGGTGCTGAGGTCTACTTCTGCGACACGTACTGGCCCAGTTTCGAGAGACACGAGTTCCTCAAGGCGGTAGAGTCGTACTCGGGAGACAGCGACGGTGAAGGCGACCGCGACGACGGCGGACGCCGCACGGTCGCTTCGGAGGAACGGAGACGCACGCCGGTTCCGAGCATGACGAAGCCCGAGGTCGAGGAGCCAGCCGACTGAGTCATCGTCTGTCGGCTAAAGACAGGCTTTTGTCGCGTACCCGTCATCTCAGCATACATGAAGATAGGTGCGCATGTCTCGGTAGCGAGCGGCGTAGAGAAGGCGATAGAGAGGCAGGAAGACGTGGGCGGAAACTGCGGGCAGATATTCGCTGGTTCGCCGCGGACTTGGACCGTCGCCGAGTACGACGAAGACGAGGCGGACGGCTTCAGACAGGCACGCGAAGAGGCAGGACAAGGACCTTACGCCATACATTCGACCTATCTCGTCAACCTTGCGACGCCGAAGGACGACCTCCACGAGAAGTCGATAAACTGTCTACAGAAGGAACTCGACGCCGCCGACGCGCTCGGTGTCGAGTACGTCGTCTTCCATCCCGGCGCGCACACGGGTTCGGGCGTCGAAAACGGTCTGGAGCGTATCGCCGAAGCAGTCGACGCGCTCGAAATTCCGGATGGCGTGACGCTCCTGTTCGAGAACACCGCCGGAAAGGGCACGACGCTCGGTAAGGAGTTCTCACAGTTACGCGAGATGTTCGAACGTCCCGAGACGCCCGAAGACGACTTGGGCGTATGCGTCGATACTTGCCACGCACACGCGGCGGGCTACGACCTCACCGACGGCTTCGACGATATGGTCGAAGAACTCGACGCCGACTTGGGTATCGAGAACGTCGAGGTTCTGCATCTCAACGACTCGAAAGACCCTCTCGGAAGCGAGAAGGACAACCATGAGCATATCGGCGAGGGCGAGATAGGCGACGAGGGCTTCAGGAACGTCGTCAACGCCGACGAGTTCGACAGGCTTCCGATGGTCTTAGAGACACCCACATCGGACGGAAAGAGCTACAAGGAGAACATCGAGAAGATACGGTCGCTTGTATCCTGAGTCGCCGTTACGACTCGTACACACCGGGGCGACTGTCACAACCGAAGCCTAACCCAGTCTTCATGCCTCTCTGCCTTCGTGTACCAGTTCGTTGATTTCGTCCATGCCGAGGGTCATCTCGCGTTCCTCGACACGCTCACGGAACTCCTCAACAGACGGTAGCTCTATCTTCTTGAGAACGATACCGTGTTCCGTCGGAACAGCGAGCAGACGGTCTCCTTCGCCGATTTCGTACCTCTCTCTCAGCGAACTCGGTATGGTTATCTGTCCCTTCGATGTGACAGTGGCTATCTCGGGCTTCTCGTCTGTGCTCATGTGTAAGGATTTCTTACACAGCTTCGTAACTCTTGCGACCGGAGGCTGTCACGCCTCGTACCACTTCCAGACGTACCGTGTGCCGTAACTGCGGTACGGCTTCCATTCTTCGGCGATAAGCCGCATCTCGTCGCGCGTCTCTACGCCGTACAGACCTTCGATGCCGCGTCTAACCGCAAGGTCGCCGAGCGGCAGAACGTCCTCACGTCCCAAGACGAAGATGAGGTACATGTTCGCGGTCCATTCTCCAACACCTCTTATCTCGGTCAGAGCGTCGCGTACCTCGTCGTCGGGCACTCCCGCAAAAGCACCACACGAATAATCGTCCTCCTCGAAAGCGCGCGCTGCCTCATGCAGGTACTCAGCCTTCGCCTCTCCCACACCAGTCGAGGCGAGTTCCTCGGGCGGCGTGTCAAGGACGGACTGCGGCGTCACGTCGCCGAGCGCGTCGAAGAGACGCGAGCGCACAGCACGCGCCGACTCGGTGCTCACGGACTGGTTCGTGATGGAGACGACGAGCCTTCGGAACTCGTCGCCGTTCTCGACGGCTTCGACAGGGACGTGTCCGAACTCGTCGACGAGGCGTGCCATCGTTTCGTCTTCTCGGAGTCTGTCGTAGGGTTCCACGTACACAGTTGTCGACACGTCGACAAAAGTTGAGTGTTCCGTCGGAGCAATCTTTATCTGTGGTAGAGACGTTCATAGATGAGGAAATGAGGAAACTGACAGTAACCGTGGCACTTGTTGTCATGGCTTTGATATCGGTGGCTCTGATTGCGGGCTTAGGAGCGGCGCAGTCACAGGAGGAGGACGGACAGACGGGGGCACAGACACAGATACAGTTCGAGACACAGACGGGGGCTTCTCAGGTTCAGGTAGCACAGCACGGAAGCTTCGCTGTCTCGGACTTTCAGGCACCCAGTCAGTCGAACTCAGGGACACAGATAACAGCGACTGCGACCGTCCGTAACACCGGAGACACGCAGGATACGGTCACGCTCCAGTACAGAATAAGCAACACCATCGTGGCAACACGTGAGGTAGAACTCAATCCGCGCGAGAGCAGGACTGTATCGCTCCGTGGTACCGTTCCGTCTCTCTCAGCCGGAACCCATCGGCACGGTATCTTCGTCGGTGACACGGACATCGGTCAGACTTCGGAGATAGTTCTCGGTCAACAGCCTGCACGTCTCGCTGTAACGGGCATACAGCCGTCTTCGAGCCAAGGGACTGTAGGGAGCCGTATATCCGTGACGGCTACTATCACCAACACGGGCGACGTTAGGGGTTCGAGAACGATAGAGTACCGTATGAGGAACCGAGTGATTACGAGTCGGGGCGTAACCGTAGAGCCGGGTGAGTCGGTAGACATGACACTTACCGGTAGCGTTCCCGCGCTAGCCGCAGGCAGGTACCAGCAGGGCGTCTACATAGGAGGTAGCAACAACGGTCTCACGGAGACTTTCCGTGTCACCACGAGCGAGCACTCGTTCGGTGTCGTCGGTATTTCGGCACCTACACGCGCGACGAGCGGCGATACCGTCTCCGCCTCGGCTACCGTGCGTAACACGGGGCTGACGGAAGGCACAGAGACTATCCAGTACCGTATCGACGGCGAGACAGTAGCTGAACGTGATGTTACGCTCGGCACGGGAGGACGTACGACCGTCACGCTCAGCGGTGCCGTTCCTGACAGAGAGTCAGGCACGTACCAGCAAGGAATCTTCGTCGGCGGCACGAACGTCGGCTCGTCTTCGAACATCGCTGTGGCACCCGCCGACTCGGCTCGGTTCATCGTCTACGACCTGAACGTGCCTTCACAGGCTGATGACACAGGCGACACGACCACAACCGTGACGGCGACGGTCGAGAACGTCGGGGAACTCGCGGGTAGCACGGAGGTTCAGTACCGTGTCAACGACTCTGTCGTCGACAGCCAAGAAGTTGAACTCGACGCCGGCGAGTCGACAGTCGTCGAGTTCGATGTTACTACCCCTGAACTCGCCGTGGGTACGTACCAACAGGGAGTCTTCGTTGGAGACACAGACCATGGACAGAGTTCGAGCTTGCTCGTCACGACACAGCCTCCTGTCACCGTCACCGACCTACAGGCGTCTTTCTCCGCGACAGTAGGCTCTCCTGTCTCCGTGCGCGCGACGCTGCGTAACAGCGGCGACGAACGTGTGACACGTACCGCCGAGTACAGGATAGGCGACACGGTCGTTGTGTCCGAGGACGTGGAGATAGAGGCTGTCTCTACCAGAACAGTCGTCCTTCAGGGAACGGTGCCCTCAATCGAAGCAGGAACCTACAGACAGGGTGTCTTCGTCGAGGATGAAGGTCTGAGCAGGAGCCTACGTCTCGACGAACAGCCTGACGAAGAAGCCGATGATGAAACGGAAGACGACACAGACGTTGACGAAGACATGGAGACCGACGACGATGACGTGGATGAGGAAATGCCCGGATTCACGGCTGTCGCCGCGGTTCTCGCGCTCCTGTCAGTAGCCGTCGCTTGGAGGTTCAGACAGGAGAGTTGAGCGGACAGAACCAGGACGCGTCGCTCCACAAGACCTATGCGCCAGCGATGCCCGTCTGAAAACGATGGGCAGCGCGTCCGCACCTCATTCGTTTCTCGAACGCATCCGTGACGCGGCGTGCCTGCGTCTGAGCGTCGACACTCGTGCACTCGCCGCGTTCCGCGTCACGCTCGCGCTCGTCGTTCTCGTCGACCTGACGATGCGGGCGCGTGACCTACGAATCTTCTACACCGACGACGGCGTGCTTCCACGCGAGACGCTCGCAGAACTCTTTCCGGCTCTCGCTTCCTTCTCGTTACACGCGCTCTCGGGCGGACTGGTCGCGCAGTATCTTCTTTTCGCCGTCGCCGCTCTCTTCGCGCTCGCCCTACTCATCGGCTACAGGTCACGGATGGCGGCGTTCGTCTCTTTCGTCCTCCTTGCGTCGCTCTACGCGCGCAACCCGTTCGTACTCAACGGCGGCGACACGATGCTCCTCGTTCTGCTTCTGCTCGCGTCTATGCTCCCTATGGGCGCGCGGTGGTCGGTCGACAGCGCGAGCGGCGGAGGAAGCACAGACGCCGTCTTTTCGGTACCAGGCGTCGCCGCCCTCCTGTTCTTGGTCGTAATCTACGCCTCAAACGCCGTCCTGCGTTACCGCGGCGAACTCTGGATGAGTGGCGACGCAGTCCGAACAATCTTCGGCTTGGAGAGCGTGACCGTTCTCCTCGGTCCGTATCTCGCCGAGATGCCTGCCTTGCTCGTGGGGATAAACTGGGCGTGGGTCGTCCTGCTCACTATCTCGCCCCTGCTTCTCGTTCTCACAGGATGGCTCCGCGCAACGCTCGCGGGGGCGTTCGTCGCAGCGCACGTCGGCATGGCACTCACGCTCCGTCTCGGCGTCTTTCCTTTCGTCGTAATCGCCGCGCTTCTTCTGTTTCTGCCGCCCGTCTTCTGGGACCGCGTCGAGTCGCTCGTTTCTTCGGGTGACGCCGA
>JAQZDD010000241.1 GCA_028751055.1 Euryarchaeota archaeon Ods04
CGTACAGTCGTAGAGAGTCTCGGCAAGAGCGGCGTGGTACGGCGCGACGGAAGCATCCAAGAAGTGCCGCCAGCATGGAAGACGCGACACGCCGACTTCGGCGACGGACGCGGTAACGTGGAGGTGACGACGATGCCTCTCGGCGACGTCGTGACGGCTTACCGCACGACAGGAATCGACAACATCGAGTGCTACGTCGACCTGCCGCGTCCCGCACGTCTCTTAGCGCGCACGTCGCGTTACGCCGCGCCCTTCCTCCGCGCCAAGCCGACACAGGCGGTTCTCAAACGCGTCGCAGACGCCGTCGCACGAGGACCTGACGAGGAGGAACGCGTCACGGAGGCGGGATACGTCTGGGGAGAGGTACGCGGAAAGAGCGTGAGTGGCGACGACCAGACCGACGGCGAAACCGGCGGCGACGAGAAACACGTCGCTCGTCTCCGGACGCCCGAACCCTACGCTCTGACGGCGCGAACAGCGACCGTCGCGCTCGAACGTGTCGGAGACGCCGACGCGGGATACCAGACGCCTGCGACGGCTTTCGGCGCGGACTTTATCGTCGAGTTCGACGGCGTGGAGCGTGAGGACGTGGATATGAATCTGGACGCGACGTAGCCGCCGGATGAAGGTAACCGTTTTCTCTCACCGCCTTTACGTACACACGACGCTAATCTCGTACTATGCCGCCGTCGAGAACGAGGGTACTGCTAAGTTTTCTGGCGTCCGTATACGTCCTCGTACCCATCGCTCTCACGCACGTACGCGACAGGCGCAGGTTCCTCCTTTTCGGCAGGAGACGGAAACTCAGCTACGAACAACGCAAGAAACGCGCCGAGTCGGTCGCCGCCGCCTTCGAACGTCTCGGCACGACGTACATCAAACTCGCACAGTTCCTGACGACACGTCCCGACCTCGTTCCGCCCGTCTACGTCCGTGCGATGGAACGTCTGCAGGACGAGGTTCCGCCGGAGGAGTTCGAGGAGATAAGACGCCTCCTGCAGGAGGAGATAGGCGACCCGTACGAGGTTTTCGACAGCTTCGACGACGAGGCACTCGCCGGAGCGTCGATAGCTCAGGTACACCGCGCCGTCCTTGACGGCGAAGAAGTCGTTCTCAAGATACGCCGCCCCGGTCTGGAGGAGCGCGTCGAAGCAGACATGCGTGTCATAGAAGTCCTCGCGCCTATTGCGCGTTGGCTCTTCGTACGTATGGGACAGGAGTCGCACGCCGAGTCTGCGAAGAACATCGTCGCAGAACTTGAGAAGACGATACACGAGGAGATGGACTTCGAGCGCGAGGCGACGATAATGACCGAGATACGAGAGAACCTCGAACGTGACGGTCTTGCTGACCGCGTGATAGTGCCGTATGCCTACCCCGAGTACTCGACGGAGCGCGTCATAACGATGGAGTACGTCGAAGGTATCGCCGTCAAGCACACCGAAGAGATACGTAGGCAGGGGCACGACGTCGAGGAAATCGTCGACGCAATCGCCGACGCCTACCTCCACATGGCGTTCAAGCACGACGTGTTCCATGCCGACCCTCACCAAGGAAACCTTGCTGTCGCACCCGACGGACGCGCAGTCATCTACGACTACGGAATCGCACAACGCCCGCCGAAGGACGTTCAGGAGAAATGGACACGTATGTTCATGGGTATCGGGATGCGCGACCCCGGTATGGTCGTCGATTCCCTCTACGACATGGACGCTCTCGACGAGGGCATCGACCGCGCGATGGCTGTCGAGGTCGCCGAGATGATGATACGCGATGTCTCGGGCGTCGGAGTCGACGAGGTTGAGATGCAGCGCATAGAGCGCGAGATAGACGAGAAACTGTACGACTACCCGATGCGTTTCCCACGCGACATCATACTCGGAATGCGCGCTACGTTCGGACTCGACGGTCTCTGTGCCGACCTCGCGCCCGAGTACGACTTCAGCAGGAAGCTATTCGAGTTCTTCGTGGAGGAGATGGATGTCGAGGACGTGCCCGAGCTTTCGCGTATGGGAGAGGGCGTCGAGTACCGTCTCCTAGAAAGACTCGACGAGGGACTCGGGCGTTTCGCTACTGCGTCTCCCGTGTCTCTGCCTCTCCCGTACCTCGACACGACACGTCCCTTGACAGCCTTTCTTCTCGACAACCACAGGCGTCTCGACCGTCTCGGCGTTGACGTTCTGAGACAGCCTTACGGTATCAACAAGGAGCCTGAGTCCGCCGTCAAGGTCACCCTCGACACCGACGACCTCAAACGGAGCATGAGCGACGAGATGAAGAAGAGCAACAGACGCGTACTTCTCTCCGTCATAGGCGCGGCTTTCGTCGCTGGCGGCGCGGCTCTGTACGTCGCCGACTCCGCGCTCGCACCGTACTCGGTCGGTGTAGGCGTGCTCTCGTTCGTATTGGCGTGGAGGTCGTTCAAGGAACGCGACAAGGGCGTCATGGGACCGAAGTACGTAGCGACGCGCCACCGGATGGAGCAGTGGGACGAAGGGGACGAGACAGGAGGATGAGCCAGAGCTAAGTACAGATGCGAGACGCGGAACGCGCCGCAGTACTACCAACGAGAAGAACCGTCCCTCAGTAAGTCACGGTTTCGATGCCGTCGATTACGTCGAAATGCTTCTTGTTCCTTCGTCGAACCTCTCACGCCTCTCCCGTACCGCCTCTTCGAGTTCCTCCGCCGTCTCCTCGCTCAGGACGCCGTAGTACTCCTCCAAGTCCACGGTATCCGTGAGCCGTCTCACTACGTCGCTGAAGCTTTCGCCCTCGCGCTTGTGTGCCTTGAGACGCTCGTAGGCGTCGTCGGCGAGCGATACCGTCTTCGTGCCCATGTTACGTCAAGGTATGTGTACGTACAC
>JAQZDD010000222.1 GCA_028751055.1 Euryarchaeota archaeon Ods04
GCCCTAAGCACGGACACCACTTAAGCTTTCGAGGGTGTTTTGACCTGCGCGTCCGAACCGTCCCCATGGAACAGGTCTTCGCTCCGTGGCGTATCGAATGGGTGAGACGTGAAAAAGAAGGTGAGGGCTGTGTATTCTGCCGTATGCGTGACACAGACGACGACCGTTCGGAGCGTATAGTCGCACGTTCGTCGCGCTCCTTCGTCGTCCTCAACAACAGTCCGTACAACCCCGGTCACGTCATGGTCGTGCCTCATACGCATACGGGCGACTACGCCGCGCTCGACGACGAGACGTTGCTTGACCACGCGCGTCTGAAGCGGGCTACGTTCGAGGCTCTCCGCGCCGCCTTCGACCCCGACGGATTCAACACAGGTCTGAACTTAGGCGAGGGCGCGGGCGGTTCGATAGACGACCACCTGCACACGCACGTCGTTCCGCGGTGGAGAGACGACACCAACTTTATGCCCGTCACTTCGGACACGAAGGTCATAGTGCAGGCACTCGAAGAGTCGTACGACGAACTACGCGAGGGCTTCGCGTCGCTTGACGGCGCGGAGACTGACGGAGACGGCGACGACGGAGCGGTTCGCTACCGTAGCCCGTAGACGTAGCCCGAGGGCGAACGTACGAGCGCGATACGGTCTCCCCAAGGCGTCGAACGGGGTTCTGTGAGCACCTCACCCGGCGTCCCGTTCTCCAGCGCGCCACGTACGTGTTCGACGGCTTCGTCGAGGTCATCGAAGCTAAGTATGACGACCACGTCGTCGCCGCGTTCGTGTGACGGTACGGGCGGTATCATCTCGAAATCGGCGAGCGTCTCGGCTTCGTAGGCTTTCTGTAGTCTAAGCCGTGTGTCCTTGGTGGCGTACTCCACGTTGTCGTCCCCTACCTGCGTGGGTTCGAGACCAAGCGCGTCCTCGTGAAAACTCCGTTCGTCCCCGAGAGACTCGACCATGAGGTACGTCCCCACCAGTGTCGGTCTTGCCATGCCTTAGCCACGAACCCCTACTTAATCAATCTATCCCGTCCATGGAGTCCGTGGTACGGCACGGTTCCGTCCCGTCCGTATCTCAGACATCGACCTCGCGCAGGTCTGTTCCGCGACAGTAAGGACATACAAAATCGCCCGCATCCGTCTCCTTCGGCATCTCGTACGTGTAGTGCAGCTCGAACATGTCGAGGGTGCAGTCGTCGTCCTCGCAGACGAGTTCTAAGGTTCGGGGCATACGGAGAGAAGGCGACGGCGGAACTTAGTGGTGTCGACGACTTGCGCGCGCCGACTACGAGCCGTCGATACGTCTTTCGAGCCAGACTGTCGATGCCAGACCTACGGAGTAGCCGATTACCGCGCCGACGACAACGTCCGAGACGAAGTGAGCGTCTATGAAGACACGCGAACCCGCGACGACAGCGGCGAGAACCAGAAGCAACGGTCTCAGACGCGGGTAACGCTGTCCGAGAACGGCGGCGACCATGAACGCCGTCGCGGCGTGTCCCGACGGAAACGCCGATGTCAGGAATACTTCGCCGCCCTCGGGACGAGGTCTCGAAAAAACGAGCTTCGTGCCGAAGACGACCGCCGAGTTTACCGCTGCCGTCACGGCGAGTATGATGCTCGTCTTTCTCTCACCCAAGACAGCTAAGACGACGACGTAGACGACGACTAAGTAGAGGGAGCCTAGGCTCGTCACCTCCTCCGCGCCTCTCGTGAGCACCGCGTCGGCGTCGAGAACGTCTTGTACGTCCTGCATGTCGGCTGTCCTCTACACACGGGTATCTTGACCTCGTCCAAGAGCCTTGCGGTGCGTCTTTCGACACTCCACTCGGTTCGGTCACGGTCGCCGTTAATGCATCCGAGATACACGCTTTTCATGTGTTGCAACTGACGACAACGGTTATGTTCTTTTACCCTAATCTAATATATGACTCAGATCGACAGACGTCAGTTCGTACTCGGAAACGGCGCGCTCATACTCACGAGTGCCGTGACAGGCTGTCTCAACGGTAACGACGTTCTGAACGACGACTCGAACGATGCCCCGCCCGAGGGGATTCCGGCTGAAGTTCACGACTACATGGTACGGAGACGGGCGAACGGCTACGACGAAACGGTCGAGAATCTTACCGGAGAAGACGAGATAACTATCGATGTCGGCGACCCCAGAGGCGGTTCCAACTACATGTTCCAACCGGCGGTTCCCGAAATCGATGAGGGGACGACGGTTGTCTGGGAGTGGATAGACAACGTCAGCCACTCCGTGACCCACGTCGACGAAGAGTTCGACAGTGGTATCCGGAGAGACTACACGTTCGAGTACACCTTCGACGAGACGGGTAACTACCTGTACTACTGCATCCCCCACCGCACAATAGGACATATCGGCGCGTTAATCGTTGTGTAAACCGGACTCGTCACTCGTAGAACTCGCCCGCGGAGCGTTGCTCGCGGTCCTTCTGGCTCCCCGGCTTGTTGGCGCGTGGTCTTCCCGTCTCGGGGTCCTTACGGAACGTCATGTTGACGGTCGAAAGGAAGTCGTCGAAGCCGTCTCCCACGTCGTCGGGCGCGCCCGCGTGACCACGCACGCCGGGTTCGCCGTCGAAGACCATCGCGCGGTCGGAGATGTAGTCGAGAAACACGAGGTCGTGGTCGATAACGACGACGGGAACCTCTGCGTCGCGGGCGAAACGTCTGAGCGACTTTGCGAGCGAGACGCGCGTCTCCACATCGAGGTAGGCGGACGGTTCGTCTAATAGGTACGCGTCGGCATCCTGACCCAAGCAGGCGGCGATGCCGACGCGCTGGAGTTCGCCGCCCGACAGGTCGCTCGCCTTCTTGTCGTATAGTTCGTCGAGGTCGAGCGGCTTCTCGACGAAAGTCTGGTACCTCTGCGACGACATGTCGATGTCCTGCATAAGAACGAACTCGACCTTGACGTTCTGTGCCTCCAGATGCTGAGGCTTGTATGCGAAAGACGTCGTCGTTTCGAGTTCTGTGTTGTCCGGCTCTAACTCACCAGCGAGCATACGCACAAACGTCGACTTACCGATGGCGTTCTCTCCTAAGACGCC
>JAQZDD010000298.1 GCA_028751055.1 Euryarchaeota archaeon Ods04
CGCAACGACTACGCGGGGTTCGTGGTGGACGAAATAATCGGACGGCGTATCGCTTCGACGGTTGCCGAGAACGACCCCGAACAGACTCTTGCGGAGGCGACGTTTCATTACATCGACGTGCATACGCACGAGGTTCTCGGAGAAGACGAGAAAGAGGGCGCGGACGCGGATGTGAACGCCGGAGAGGACGACGTTCTCGCCGGACTCGCCGCAGGTCTGCAGACGCGTCTTCCGGGATGGGACTGGCAGGAAGACGGCTTCTGACTACCGTTCTTTCGCGTCCTTCGCACCCCGAACCGTCTCGCGGAGCGCGTCGAGACCTTTGTCGTGTGCCACGTCACCGACGACTATACAGTCGGCGTACCGCGCCATCTCGCGCGCCTTTTCGTAGTCGTCGACTCCACCGCCGTAGAAAAGGGTGGCTTCGTCGACCGCGTCCGAGACAGCTTCAACGACCTCGGGGTCGCCGTAAGTCCCCGAGTACTCAACGTAGACGATGGGCAGGTCGAAGTATCTCTCGGCGACCGTGGCGTACGCCGCCGCTTCGTCGGGCGCGATGTCGGTGTACGCCTCGGTGACGCGTCCGACCGCGCTGTCGGGGTTCAGGACGATATACGCCTCCGGATGGACGCCCGACCAGTCGACGTCTCCCCCGACACGCACCCACTCCTTGTGCGCGCCGACTATCCAGTCGACGGTTCCCGCGTTGAGAACCGTGGGGACGAGAAGGTCGTGACCGTCGCTCACGACGTTGGCGGGGTTCGAAGGCTCCACAACGACAGTCACACCGGCGTCTTCAAGTGCTGACAGGAACGAACGTGCCTTCTCACGTGTCACACCCTGTGTCCCGCCGACGACGACGGCGTCCGTACCCGAATCTGCTATACCGTTGGCTACCTCGTCCGAAAGCTCCTTGTCGGGGTCGAGCTTCGTGATATGGCTCCAGTCGGCGGGTTCTACGGTGGACGCGGGCATGGGTATGGACGTAGAAGGAAACCATCCGACAAAAGAGTGACTATGCTTATTCGGCTCGACTCCGAAAGACGCGTATGCTCCTCGTCCTCGGCGACCAACTGACACGCCGCGCGTTCGAGCGGGACGTTGACCGCGTGCTCATGGTCGAGGCTTCGGGGTTCGCGCAGAGGTACGAGTACCATCCGAAGAAGCTTACGTTAGTCTTCTCGGCTATGCGCCACTACCGCGACGAGCTACGCGACGAAGGCATCGACGTGCGTTACGTACGCGCGCAGACGTTCGCCGAGGGGTTCGAGCGCGGCATCGAGGACGGCGAGACAGTCCGCGTGCAGCGTCCTGCGGCTCACGCCGACGCCCTCCGCGAGGCTCTCGAAGAAGCGGGCGCGGATGTCGAGTTCGTGCGCAACCCGAAGTTTCTCGTGACGCCCGACGAGTTCGACACGTGGGCTGAAGGACGCGACGGCTTCAGACACGAGACGTTCTACCGTTTCGTCCGGCGCGAAAAAGGATACCTCGTCGACGACGAAGGCGAACCCGAGGGCGGCGACTGGAACTACGACGACAAGAACCGCGACTTTCCGTCGAACCCCGAAGCCTACGAGACACCCGAACCGCCGTCGTTCGCACCCGACGAGACGACGCGCTCCGTTATGGAGGAGGTACGAGAAGACTACAAGACGTGGGGAGAACTCGAAGGATTCGACCTGCCCGTGACACGCGACGACGCGCTCGAAACAGTCGACGACTTCGTGAAACGTCGACTCGCCGACTTTGGACCGTACCAAGACGCCATGTTGCGGAACGATGCGACAGTCAACCACTCGCTCCTGTCGTCTTCGCTCAACATAGGTCTCCTGTGTCCCGACGAGGTCGTCGACCGTGCCGTCGAAGCCTACTACGCGGGTGAGGCACCTCTCAACAGCGTCGAGGGATTCGTGCGTCAGGTTATCGGATGGCGCGAGTACATGCGCCACGTCTACAGACGACGTGGCGACGAGATGCACGACGCAAACGCGCTCAACGCGACGCACGACCTGCCGCCGGTCTACTACGACGCCGACACGGAGATGGAGTGCCTGAGCACCGTCGTCGAACGTGTCCGTGAGACGGGGTACTCGCACCACATAGAACGTCTCATGGTGCTCGCAAACTTCGCTCTCGTCTACGGCGCGAACCCGCACGCCCTCAACCGGTGGTTCAGGCTAGCGTACGTTGACGCCTACGACTGGGTGACGACGCCCAACGTCGTCGGGATGGGTTCTTACGCCACCGACGCCGTCTCGACCAAGCCCTACGCTTCGAGTGGAAGTTACGTCGACCGGATGAGCGACTTCTGCGGCGCGTGCGCGTACGATGTCGACGAGACGACGGGCGACGGTGCCTGCCCGTTCAACTCGCTCTACTGGGACTTC
>JAQZDD010000274.1 GCA_028751055.1 Euryarchaeota archaeon Ods04
CACGTCCTGCTCGCTCATGTCGTCGTCCACGCGAGAGGAGACCTTTTTGATTGACTCCAAGAGAGCGGAGGCGTCTGTCATGCCGTAAAGATGCCGACGACGGAGTATAAATCTAAGGTAGACTCAGATACAGAACCGGCACAAGAAAAACAAGAAGACGCGCTACCGACCTATACGGCACGCGCGCCGTGTTCGGAGACTGCCTATCCTACTTCCTTCCGTAGTAGAAGCCTATCAGGAAGCCTACGACGGTCCAAGCCGCGACCCAGCCGCCGATTATCGTCCAGTCGTGTACGTACGACGGTGTGCTGACCGAGACCTGCGCCATAACACCGTCGAAGACGGCACCGTGGAAGAAGGCGTAGGTCACGAAGCCGGCTATGAAGAACGCCAGCGCGACTAGGAAAGCGTACGGGACGGTCTCTTTCATGCTCCTTGTTTCGTTCATCGCGCCGAGTTAGGTGTGCGGGCGCATTTATACTTTTCATTTGGCTCCGCCTCTATCCCCTCAAAACGGCGGAAGTTAGAAATTGGTGCGGTTCTAATACTACACGATGAACCCGTACGAGGTGCTCGGCGTGCCCCGTGACGCCTCGGGGGACGAGATAAAGGAGGCTTACCGAGAGAAGGTCAAGGAGTACCACCCCGACACCTCGGAACGCGAAAACGCCGCCGAGATGTTCAAACGTGTCAAGGAGGCGTACGAGGAGGTTTACGCCGACTCGTCCGCTTCGGCGGCATCGTCCTCCTCGACCGACACGTCGGCGTCGACAAGAGACCGCCATCGCCGGACGGACACGGACGGCACCGGAACCTCTTCGTACTCGGGGTCGTCGGCGTCTTCCGCGTCCTCTGCTTCCGACGGTTCGGGCGCGGATACAGATAAACGCGGACGGAAAAGGAGACGGAAAGACTGGGAACGGAGAGGCTGGGAAGCCCACACGGAGACGGACGAAGGCTTCGGTGGACGCGAGCGAGAAAAAAGACAGGACGCATCCTCCGGAGACGAAGAACCGGAGGGCTACGAGACACACAGTGAGTACGGTCTGGGCTGGAAGCTCGGACACACCGACGGAGGCGACTGGTTCGTCTTCACGGAGGTCGAGACCGCGCCGTACGTCGACGGAACGAGGAAGCTCTACCTCGACAGCGACGGACGCCTTAGCACCGAAGCCGTCTACTTCGACACGAAACAGACCGCCGACCGCTGTTACGAGGAGTACTACGGCTTCGACGGGGAGGCTGAGTACGGGTACGGAGACGCGCACGGTCACCGGCAGAAAGACCACGAAGGAGGCTTCTCGCAGAGAAGAGCGACCAGTCGACAAGACGAAGAACGTAGCCACCGACACAGCCGACAAAGGTCGGAGGGGATGGACGACGGCTTCGAAGACGCCGACACCGACTGGGGAGAACGACGTAAAGCCCAGAGCCTCGACGCGCTCTGGAAGCTCTACTACCAAGAGAAGAAAGAGACGACGGAAGACGGCGGCGTGCGTAGCCGTCGGCGTTGGAGCGTCACGACGGATGTCGTGGGCGACGACAGGTACGTCAACCCGGGCGGCGGGAACCAGACGACAGAGTTCTGGTTCGACGACAGAAGAAGCGCGTTGAGTGCTTACAAGAAGTACATACGGAAGATGACCGAGGCGCGCAAGGAGTTCGAGAAGGCACGCGCCTCGCACGTGTCCGACGAAGCCGAAGCCCCGACACCCGACGACGACATAGTCTTCAGAACAGCCGAGATTTCGGTCGCCTTCTTCGAGTCTCTGGAAGACGCCGTCGAACCGCTCAGACGGCGTAGGCTCACGACGGCGGCTGTTCTCACCGCCTTCTTCGCCGTCGCTGTCTACCTCTTCGAACCTCTACGGAACCTGCTGGTTCTTCTTTTGACGCCCGTCTTCGTCGGCTTGGTTACGGTCGCACAGACGCCGCACCTGACCTTCTTCGTCGTGGCGTACGCGGCGATAGTCACCATCCTGATAGTTGCTCAGATATCGACCAAGTACTGAGAATACGAAGCCGAGTCAGGGCCACATACCGCGTTCCGAGTAGGCGCGCGCGAGACGTTTGAGCGCGACGACGTAGCACGCGTCCCTCCACGAAGCACCGTCATGCGACTCGAACTCGTCGCAGACATCGTACCATGACTGGTTCATCTCCTTTTCGAGTTCCTCCATGACGGTCTCCTTGGGCCACTTACGGCGGTTCATTCCGCGTAGCCATTCGAAGTAAGACGCAGTAACGCCGCCCGCGTTTGCGAGTATGTCAGGTATCACGGGTACGTCGCGCTCGTTGAGGATAGAGTCGGCTTCCGATGTCGTCGGACCGTTCGCGCCCTCGACAACCATGTCAGCGCGCACGTTGTCGGCGTTGTCCGCTGTGATGACGCCGCCTATCGCCGCCGGTACGAGAACGTCGACATCGAGTTCTAAGAGTTCTGCGTTCGTGATAGTCGGCGCGTCGAACTCCGTGACGGCACCCGGCTTCTCCTCGTACGACTTCACCTCGTACGTCGGCAGACCGTCGGGGTCGTGGACACCGCCCTG
>JAQZDD010000356.1 GCA_028751055.1 Euryarchaeota archaeon Ods04
ATGCGGTCTACCGTTTCTCTTTTCCTTCTCGCAGTCAGACCAGAGCGTCGGCGAACCAGTCCGCGGATACCTCCGCGACCTCTTCGAGTTCTTCTTCACGCTCGAAGAGATGTCCGGCTCCCTCGACGACGTGCAGTTCCTTCTCGCAGTCGAGTCGGTCGTAGGCGTCGCGGTTGAGTTCGAGCACGTCGGTGTCTTCACCGCCGACGACCAACAGCGTCGGAGTGCTCACCTCGTCGAACACCTCCGAAGCCATGTCGACACGTCCTCCGCGCGAAACCACGGCGTCGATAACGTCGCTGAGACGTGCCGACGCGCGGAGTGCCGACGCCGCACCCGTGCTGGAGCCGAAGTATCCGAGTTTCAGGTCGCGTGTGTCTTCACGGCTCCTGAGCCAGTCGGTGACTGCGACGAGGCGGTCGGTCAGAAGAGGAATGTCAAAACGGTTCTCACGGACGCGGTCCTCCTCCTTGGTCAGGAGGTCGAACAGGAGCGTCCCTAAGCCCCTCTCGTGTATGACCTCGGCGACGTATCTGTTACGTGGACTCTTGCGGCTAGAACCGCTTCCGTGGGCGAAGACGACGATGCCGGACGCTCCGTCAGGTATCTCCAGTATGCCATCGAGTTCGACTTCGCCGACCGGAACCGAGACGTTCTCTGTGTCCATCATGCCGGAACGAAAGACTAAGCCGACTTTAGGAGTTCGGCGGTTCCCGTCGGATGGGAAAGCGCGTGCGCGTACGCCCGTCACAACAGCCTGTAAATAAACTTCTCGTACTTCTCGCGCACCCTATCGCCCCAGTTGTGCGTGTACGTCTCTAAGATGTCGCCGCCAGTGTCGCCCCGAAGGTAACGCACGAGCGCGTCGTCACCAGACGCGTCGCGGAGGTACGTCGTGAAGAAATGCCTGCAGTAGTGTGGCGTGACGTTCTGCCGCATGTCGTTGTCGGACGACCACCAGCCGTGTTCGTGCGTGTACTTGCGCATAGCTTCGGCGACAGCCTCGGATGAAAGACGACCTGAGGCGGAGGGCGACAGCGAAACGAAAAGCGGTTCGCGTCCGTCGTCGGTAACGTCGGGACGCACCCTCAGCCACCGAACGAGTTCGCGTTCGACCTCGTCGTCTACGGGCACGAGCGTGTCGCGGACGCGTTTGTTCCCTTCGAGCGCGCTGTCGACGTATATAGACCTCTCGTTGAGGAGAGGGTCGCCGCCCGTGCCGAAACGTTCGTCCTTCTCGGCGGAGAGCGAGACGTGCCGCAGGTCGAGGTTCGCCAGTTCTCCCGCACGCATGCCCGTCTTGAACAGAACGACGAGCATGCATCTGTCGCGCGGATGGTTGACCGTACGCATGAACTCCGAAACATCTTCGACCGTGAGTTCGCGCCTCCGCGGGTTCTTGTTTATGCCTTCGTCCATCTCGTCGGTCACGAGTGCCATCGGGTTTGTGTCGTGCGGATAGTCGTCCGCCTTGACGAGGTAGGCGTAGAACCTGTGGAGGTACGAGGCATAAGTCGCCACGGAGGAAGACGACAGGTCGGACTGCCGCATGTGGGCGACGTAACGCATGCAGTCGCGGCGTGTCGCGTCGGCGTGTCCGCGCTCTCCCGTGCCGCCGCCGTTTTCGAGGAACTCATCGAAGTCGCGTAGCACACGCTCGTACTCATAGACCGTCGACGGCGACTTGCCGTAGGCGCGCATGTCCGCCACGAACTCAGCTATGTAGTCGGTTCCTGTCTCCTCTGCGTCCGTTCCGTCTCCGACGCTCATTCTATCCTCCTGTACGCGTTGCGCATCGTGTCGTACTCGACGAGTTCCTCTTCCAAGAGCGTCTG
>JAQZDD010000102.1 GCA_028751055.1 Euryarchaeota archaeon Ods04
CCTGTCCCGCCTGCATCTGCTTCGTCAGCACGGACGCAGGCCAGGACACATCACCGTCTTCTTCCTCGGACATTCTGGTGGATACTTGTAGTTCTGAGTGTATAAGCCTTCCTTTTGTTACCATCAGATGGTAGCAGATGGAGTCAGAGGTGTGGCAGAGTATTAACCGTAATAAAAACGACAACAGGCTTAAACGTGTTAGCAACGTAACGATTGTTGTGGAAAGAGCCGTGAAAGGTGACTCCAGAGACAGAGCTATGTGGACACAAGCTTCTAGACACGTCTTCAACAGTATGCTGAACGCGAACAGAGCCGCTTTGACATCGTTGGGGTTCGGCGGTAGCACGACGAGAGCGAGAGCATCCACCAACCGTCAGCCGACGCCCGACATCGAAGACTGGGAAGTCGACAGAACCGTCGTCGAGTACGAAGCGATAGACATCGGAGATGTCGTCGAGTTCACGAAGACGATAACTGACGACGACGTGAAGAGCTTCGCCGTAGCCAGCGGCGACCTCAACCCGTTACACCTCGACGAGGAGTACGCTGAGGGTACGCGGTTCGAGGACCGTATCGTGCACGGGATGCTCGTCTCGGGACTCGTAAGTGCCGCGCTTGCCCGCCTTCCCGGTCTTACTGTCTACGTATCACAGGACACGAGGTTCCTCAGCCCTGTCGAGATAGGCGACCGTCTCACGGCAAGGTGTGAAATCGTGGAGGAGACGAGCAACGACCTGTACAGGCTGTCGACCGACATACTCAACGAGGAAGGCGAGACCGTCGTCGACGGCGAGGCTGTCGTCCTCATCGAGGAGTCTCCCGAAGAAGACTGAGCCGTTTCGGTGATTACCACCGTCTGACAACAGGGCTGTCTATTTATCCGAACACGTTTCTTAGTCTTCCCATGTCAGAAACACAGATGGGCACGGTACGTGCGGAACTGCACCACCGTCCCGAGGTTCCGGGGAACGGCATAACGTCTCGGGTGGAAGATATACGTGAGAGTCTCGAAGACGGCGGAGCGGTCGACGAGGTAGACGTGTCTGTTTGGTCACGCGAAACGCCTGCTTCTCCGGGGACGCGGGCTTTCGAGACGTACAGACGTTTCGCCGACTGGGCTGACCAAAACGGTGTCTCGGTCGAGCCAGCATTCAAGACGCGCCGACGCGACTCCGAACTACTCGGAGAGTCCGGCGAGGTCGTCGTCACACCGTGTGTCGCGCTCGCCGTCTACCTCGACGACACGTTACTCGCCGTCTACCCGCATACGGACGCCGACGGAGACACAGACGACCGCGAAGTCGTTACTGTCGAAGACGGTCTCGCAGAGATTGACGTGGAAAGACGTGTAGTGATACGTGAGGACGAGATAGGAGAGCAGGTACTTCCGGTATAGAATGTTCGCCGACCGCACAGACGCCGGAAGACGGCTAGGCGACGCTCTCGTGGAGCGCGGCGTCTCAGCCGACCTCGTACTCGCTGTGCCGCGCGGCGGTCTGCCCGTCGGAAGAGCGGTGGCGGACGCGCTCGACCTGCCTCTTGACGTGGTCGCGGCGAAGAAGATGGGCGCGCCCCACAACGAGGAACTCGCCGTCGGTGCCGTCTCAGCCGACGGAAGCGTCTGGATAAACGACCGACTCGTGGAACAGATGGGCGTCTCAGACGACTATCTGAGAGAAGAGCGCGAACGCGCCGCCGAGACGGCACGCGAGAAAGAGGAACGGTACCGCGGCGGACGCATCGGAGAGGAGATACGCGGCAGCCGCGTCGTAGTAGTCGACGACGGCGTGGCGACGGGCGCGACTGTCACAGCGTGCCTCAGACGTGTGAAGGCAGAGGGTGCCGAACACAGTATCCTCGCCGTCCCCGTCGGCGCGAAGGAGTCGGTAACGCGTCTGGAGGGCGAAGCCGACGAAGTCTTCTGTCTCGAAACGCCCGAGAGGTTCGGCGCGGTCGGTCAGTTCTACGAAAGATTCGAACAGGTTACCGACGAGGAGGCTATCGAGTATCTCCGCGACTGAGCAGTAAGCAACCGAAAAGATGTCCGCTTCACGTCTCGGCGTCCTCGACACACGAACAACATGTAAAATGATGAGAAAAGCTTAAGTAGAGCGGGATGTTTGAGAAATGTAGAGCAGATAATGACAGACCACTACCGAGCACCAACGTCCCGTGGCTCCCGACGTATAGAGGACGAAGACACGTCCACAAAACAGGACGGCTCGGTGGTAGACTGCGACCGTCCCTGTTACGACGCGAAGTCGGTACTGAACTGACTGCGAGTACTGTTTCTCCGGCGGATGCTGGGTTGACGAAGATAGGACGTAGTGGGAGTTTCTTTTGCCAAATAGCTCAAACTGTGAGAAAACATGGGCCAGCGCGGATTTGAACCGCGGACCTCCCGGTTATCAGCCGAGCGCTCAACCTAGCTAAGCTACTGGCCCTCTGTGTTGTCCGGATGAGGTGAGGCGGTTTTAATCTTTCTCAATCGCTCCGTGCCGTGTACCGCGTTTAGCCTGACACGTCCCGACAGGATGTTCCGCAAAGCTAACTACCACAGACGACGTTGTTCTGCCGATGAACACGAAGCTACTCCTACTCGCACCTCTGCTCCTTGTCGTCACGGCAGGCTGTCTGTCCTCGGAGCCGTCAGCCGACGAGGTACGCGACGCCGTCGTCGGAAACGAGGTCTCGTCGTACGTCTACGAGACGGAGCGCGTCGTCGGCATCTCCGTCTGGAGCGGCGGACCGACACGGACGCTCACCGTGACGACCGAGGGACGGTTCGACTACGAGAACCGCGAGATGCGCGCCGTCACCGAGACTGTCAGGAACGACTCGGGCGGCTTCTGGACCGACGAGGAGGTCGTCACGGGCGCGAACACGACGACATACCTCGTTGACGGAAGGCTCTACATGCGGACGGTCGGCGAGTTCGTCGACTCCGACTGGGTCTACTTCGAAGACACCGACGACGGGGTAGACGACGTAGGCGACACGTGGAGGGCGCGCGACGACTTAGGCTTCTACATCGGTGTGCTCGAAGATGTAGACGACGTACGTTACGCCGACGAACAGCCCGACGACGAGGTAGCCGTCCTTGTTTTAGAACTCACCGACGACGAGCAGAAGGAGTTCTTGGCGGGCAGGTTCGTCGAGGAGCCGGAGTTCTTCGACGAGACAGGGATAGAGAGCTTCGAGGCGGCGTACCATGTCAAGAACGACCGTCTCGTGCGCGTCGAGACCGATGTCGTTATAACGGCACCCGAACGTGAGACGGAAGCGGGTACGGTCGACTACGGCGTAAGTATAAGCTTCGTCTCGGAGTTCGGATACGACGAACCTGTCGTCGTGGAGCTACCTGACGAGGCAGTGGGTGCCGAGCCTGCGCGGGCGTAGAGAGGTTTCATTCGGTTCGCATCTCGACCACAACGTCGCCGCGACGTACCTTCTTCGAGAGGTACGACGAAAGCGCGGAACGGACGTACGGACGCACGAAAGGCAGTAGGAGCGCGAAGCCAACCGCGTCTGTGATGAGTCCGGGAGTAAGCAGAAGCGCGGCACCGAAGAGTATGAGTGCTCCGTCTGCGAGTTCCGCCGAGGGAGACTCGCCCCGTGCCGCACGGTACTGGAGGCGTCTTATCGTCTGCGCGCCCTGCATCTTTGCGAGCACGCCGCCGACGATACCCGTGACGATGACGAGCGCGACAGTCTCCAAGACGCCTATACGTCCAGCTACCAGAAAAAGGACGTAGAGGTCGACCAGCGGGACGACCACGAACGCGACGAGTAGCTTACCGAGCACAGTCCCGATACGTGGTCGTTCCGTAAATGGTTTTCAGTTCGGGTGCACGTCCCCGTGTGCCGAACCGCCGGATACTGAAAATTTATATAGCGGGGGGTTCAAGTCTAGCTAACCTCACGGGTTTTCGAGGGACGTTTAGATGATACCCAACAACCCTAATCAGCGAGAAAGAAGTCAAGCGTCGGTTTCGAACGAAGATATCGCCGAAGGCACAACGACGATAGGAATTACCGCCGGGGACTCTGTCGTGCTCGCAACCGAACAGCGTGCGAGCATGGGCAACCTCGTGGCGAGCAAGACAGCCAAGAAGGTGTACCAGGTTACCGACGACGCCGCGCTCACGATAAGCGGCGGCGTCGGCGACGGTCAGAGCCTCGCAAAGACGCTCAAGGTCGAGGCGAACCTGTACGAGATGCGCCGCGGCAAGCCCATGACGATGACGGGGCTTGCGAGCATGGCTGGAAACATCATGCGCTCGTACTTCTTCTTCGTCGTGCCGCTGCTCGGGGGTGTCGACGAGGAGGGACCGCATATCTTCTCGCTCGACCCCGCAGGCGGCGTCATGGAAGAGGAGTACGCATCGACAGGAAGCGGCTCCGTGATAGCATACGGTGTCCTTGAGGACGGCTACCACGACGAACTCACGCTCGACGAGGCGAAGAGCCTCGCGGTTCGCGCACTCGAAAGCGCGATGGAACGTGACACGGCGAGCGGAAACGGAATCATACTCGCCGAGATAACTCCCGAAGAAGGATTCAGACAGCTCGACGACGAAGAGGTCGAAGCTATATCTGACGAGCTTTAGGGTTGGGTTAGATTCTGCACATGAACGTCGAAGAGGAGTTAGAGGAACTCGAAAGACGCATAGAGGAGACGGTACCCGCGGGAATAGCGATAAGCGAAGTCGAGTACGAAGGTCCCGAGCTTGTCATATACACGAGCGACCCAAAGAAGTTCGCCGACGACGGCGACTTAGTGCGCGACTTGGCGCGCAAGCTCAGGAAACGTATCACGGTACGACCCGACCCGGGCGTGCTGACGGATCCCGAACCCGCCAAGGAGAAGATAGAGGATATAGTTCCGGAGGACGCGGGGATTACCGACTACAACTTCAAGCCCGACGTCGGCGAGGTCACGATAAAGGCGGAGAAGCCCGGTCTCGTCATAGGAAAGCACGGCTCTACGTTACGTGAAATTACGAAGGCTACGGGCTGGACGCCCGACGTGGTGCGTACTCCCCCCATAGAGTCGTCGACCGTCGACAACATCCGCCGGTACCTCGTACAGGAGAGCGACGAACGTAAGGAGTTCCTCCGTAAGACAGGGAGACGGATACAC
>JAQZDD010000236.1 GCA_028751055.1 Euryarchaeota archaeon Ods04
GAAGTGTGCCGACTGCGGCGAGTACCACCACTACCCCCGCTCGCACTGCCCGTTCTGTTTCAGCGACGAAACCGAATGGACGGAGGCGTCGGGCGACGGCACGGTCTACACGTACACAGTCACGCACCAGAACGCCGCTCCGTACGACGAAGCGACGCCGTACGTTCTTGCGTACGTCGAACTCGACGAGGGTCCGCGCGTCATGACCAACGTCGTCGGCGTCGAACCCGAAGACGTCTCTGTGGGACAGGAGGTTACGGTAGTCTTCGACGAGACAGACGACGGCGAGCACGCGCTTCCGCGTTTTGCGCCCATGTAGCTCTCTGACCTGTTTTCATTACCACCACAACATATATCCGGTCGTCCCACCATGCTAGACCGTTTCACGGAGCGCACCATGGACTTAGAGTACACACAAGAACAGGAGGAGTTTCGACAAGAACTCCGTAGCTGGTACGAGGAGAACCTCCCCGACGGATGGCTCGAAGGCGAACGCGACATTCCGGAAGACGGTGAAGAACGCGAGGAGTTCCTCCGCGACTGGCAGAGCAAGCTCCACGAAGGCGGCTGGGCTGGCGTACACTGGCCCAAGGAGTACGGCGGTCGTGGAGCGACGCTCGTAGAACAGCTGATATACAACGAGGAGACGGCACGTATCGACCCGCCGCCGTCGATAAGCGTCATAGGTACGGACTTCGTCGGTCCGACGCTTATCGCCGCGGGTACGGAGGAGCAGAAGGAACGTTTCGTTCCCAACATACTCGACGGCGAGGAGGTCTGGTGCCAAGGCTACTCTGAGCCTGAGGCGGGTTCCGACCTCGCAAGCCTCCAGTGTGAGGCGATAGACGAGGGCGACACCTACCGTATCAACGGACAGAAGATATGGACGAGTTACGCCCACTACGCCGACTGGTGTTTCCTTCTCGTCCGCACCGACAAGTCGGGTCCCAAGCATCACGGCATAACAGCGGTTCTCGTCGACATGAACCAGGACGGCGTGAGCCACGAGCCGATAGACCAGATAGTTGACGACTCGACCTTCAACCACGTCTACTTCGACGACGCTGTGGCGAAGAAAGAGCATGTCGTCGGCGACGTGGACGACGGCTGGCGCGTCGCAATGAAGCTGTCGGCTTTCGAGAGGAGCGCGCTCACGCAGGCTTTCGCGCTCGAAAAGAGCTTCGACGAACTCGTCGAGTACTGTAAGAACACCGAACGCGGCGGAAAGCCGTTGAGCGAGCACACGACGGTGAGACAGAAGCTCGCCGAACTCGACTCGCGTATACAGGCTGGCAAGCTGACCTACTACAGGAACGTGAGCAAACAGATGAAGACGGGAGAGCCGGGACCTGAGGGTTCGATGGACAAGGTCTTTACAGGAGAGATAAAGCAGGACTTGGAACGGTTCAAGACGAAGCTCTTGGGTCCGGAGGCGGCAGTCTGGGACGAAGACGCACCCGGCGGCAGATGGCAGACGAGCTACCTGCAGAGCTTCGGGACGCAGATTGCGGGCGGGACACCAGACATACAGCGCAACATAATCGCCGAGAGGGTTCTCGGACTTCCAAAGGACGCAAAGGAGTGAACACGACATGGACTTCAGCTTAACAGAAGAACAGGAACGGATGAAGGAGACGGTGAGAGGCTTCCTTGAAGACGAGGGCGGTGTCGAACTCGCGCGCAGGAAGATGGACGGAGACGAGACGGTCGTCGACGAACTCTGGGACTCAGTCGCAGGCATGGACTACACCGCGCTTACGGTGCCCTTCGAGTACGACGGTCTCGGCGACGACATGGTCTACTTAGCCCTCTTCTTAGAGGAGGTGGGGAGGTTCGCCGCGCCCGGACCTTTCGCCGAGACGCTCGGCTTCGCGGTTCCGCTCATCAACGAACTCGGCACCGAGGAGCAGAAGGACGCCTATCTGTCGTCGGTAGCGGACGGCGACACACGACTCAGCGTCGCTCTCCACGACGAGGCGAACGAGACGCCGCCCGAAACCGTCACGATGGACGCCGAGGTGACGGAAGACGGCTACGTCTTAGACGGAACGAAGCCTCTCGTCCCCTACGCAGACAATGTCGACACACTCGTCGTCGCAACACGTACACGCGACGAGGGCGGATACGGTGGCGTGTCGCTCTTCTTGGTTGACACGGCGGAGGTGGAGACGACGCCCGTAGAGACTCTCGACGGGACGCGTCCGCTCTACGAGGTCGAGTTCGACGACCTGACGCTCGACGAGGACGCTCTCTTAGGTCCTCTACACGGCGGCGGCGACGCCCTCCGGCGCGGAGTCGACCGTCTCAACGTATGCGCGAGCGCGGCGCTTATCGGCGGCGCGGACGAGGCGGTCGACCGCTCGACTAAACACGGCAACGAACGCGAGCAGTATGGGCACCCGGTCGGACGTTTCCAGGCTGTCAAACACCGCACCGCCGACATGTGGATGAACATGCAGGGAGGACGGTCGCTCGTCTACTACGCCGCGTGGGCACTCGAAAACGACGACCCCGACGCGCCGCGTGCAGTCGCCTCCGCCTCGGCTTTCGTCACGGAGGAGTGCACGACAATCTTCGGCGACGACATATTCAACCACGGCGGGATGGGATTCACGTGGGACCACGACGCCCATATCTTCCTGAAGCAGGCGAGGACGTGGGAGACCTTCCTCGGAAGCCCTGAGGAGCACCGCGAGCGCGTGGCTGAGGCGCGTCTCTGAAACTGAGGTACCTACGCCGTGAAGCCGTTCCCCGAAACGCCGCCGCTCTCCGACGCGTCGCTTTCGGGACATCTCTGGATACAGGAGCATTTCACCGGCAGAAGGCTCCGGTTTCAGGTTGCGGAGTCCGGGCTTATCTCCTTCGGCGACGCCGACAGAGCCTTCGACATGGGTGGCGACGTGCCTCTTCCGTACCGCAGA
>JAQZDD010000014.1 GCA_028751055.1 Euryarchaeota archaeon Ods04
GATACCTTATCGCCTAGCTCTTCGGCGCGCTGCGACAGCGTCTCCGTCGCGCGTAGCACGAGTTCGGACGCTTCGAGGGAGCCGTCGGACTCGATGTGAAACACGAAGGCGTCCTCGACTTCCTCGACGCCGTAGTCGTCGAACTCGCCAATTCCGCGTTCGTCGGTAACGTCGACGAGTTCGCCGTCAGGTGTTTCGACGATGCCGCGGACGGCGTCGCGCTCCTCGCCGTCCTCGGTCAGACGGTGGAGGTGCTTGTATCCGACGGAGACGCCGCCTTGGTGCTTGGCGTGGTCGCGTCCGCGTCCGAGGCGCGCTATACATTCGGCGACGACCGCCTGTCCCGGCTTTAGCTTGATGAGCGGGATGTTCTTGTCGGCGGGTTCGACCGCGGGGTCTTCGGATTCGAGGTCGGACGAGTAGACGGTGCGCTCCTCGTCGCCTGCCTCCACGTCGAGCGTCAGCGAAACCGTGTTCGCGGGGTCGCGCTCCTCCTCGTCGGCGTCCTCGTCGGGAAGTTCGTACGATTCGAGGTCGGTTGTGAGAGGCACGAGACCGATACGGAGCGCGAGAACCTCGTCGAACATCACCGACGTGTTCTCGTAGAAGTCGACCGTGTCGACCGCGAGCGTAGGCACGTCACCTATTATGGCGCGCCTCACACCGTTTGCGAAAGCCGGAGTTACGCCTCTAACGACGAACTCCGTCTCACGTTCTCCGAGTTCGACGAGCTCTACCTGCATCTTAGTTCCCGCGTCCTCTGCGTCCCTTGGGACCTTTGCATCCGTCGTGCGGTATCGGTGTCACGTCCTCTATACGTCCGATTTCGAGACCTGCGCGTGCGAGTGCTCGTATCGCCGCCTGCGCACCCGGTCCGGGGTTGGTGTTGAGGTTGCCACCCGGTGCGCGTATACGGACGTGCACTCCGGAGATACCGCGTTCCTGTGCCGCGTCGGCGACGTTCTCAGCCATCTGCATCGCGGCGTAGGGCGTCGACTCGTTGCGGTCCTGCTTGACGACTGAACCGCCGCTGCTCTTGGCGAGCGTCTCCGCGCCGGTCAGGTCGGTGAGCGTGATGATGGTGTTGTTGAGGCTCGCGTGTATGTGAGCGACGCCCCAGCGGTCGGCGTCTTCGGGTACCTCACCTTCCGCACTCATAGACGGACACCCCCTCGTACGCTGTCGTACCGACGCGTCGTAGACGCGTCCACTCTTCTAAGGAGTCCCTTAGCGCTCATGCCTGTTCCTCCCCTGCACGCTCGGGGTGCAGTTCTTCGGCGAGCGGCGAGTTGTGGTAGAAGCCTATGTCGCTCTCTTCCGTACGGTCGACGGTGTAGCTCGGCACGCGAACACGTCTCCTGCCGACCTTGACGTGCCCATGCGTGATGAACTGACGCGCTTGGTCGACGGTGTTCGCAAGCCCCTTACGGTAGACGACGGTCTGTAGACGACGCTCCAGAACGTCGGTCACGTCGAGCGTCAGAACGTCGTCGAGCGTCGACTCCTCGCCGAGAACGCCGATACGGCGCAGGCGTCCGAGAAGCTGCTCGGTCTCGTCTGCGACAGCCTCCTCGGGTTCGCCGAGCAGGTTACGTGCCTCGCGCCTGTAACGACGCAGTTCGGACTCGGCGTTCCAAAGCTCCTTCTTGTTCTTCAGACCGTAGTCCTCGACGATACGGTGCTCGTCCTGTATCCTACCGCCCTGAAACGGATGGTTTGGTGTCTCGTACTTCTTGACGTTCTTTCCGGGGTATCCCATTATTCTTCCTCCTCGGCTTCCGCCTGTAGCTCGGACACCTTGACGGCGACTTCGCCGCCGGTACGTCCGGTCGACTTGGTACGCTGTCCGCGCACCTTCTTGCCCTGTCTGTGCCTGATACCCTTGTACGACCGTATCTTCTTCATACGGTTTATGTCCTCTTCTTGGGTTATGTCGAGATCGGTGCCGACGATGTGCAGGTCTTCGCCCGTCATACGGTCCTTCTCACGGTTTACCATCCACGAAGGACCTATTTCGTCGAAGTTCTGCACGGCTTCTTTCACTGCCTCTATCTCGTCTTCGTCAAGCCTGCCGAGCGTGTCCAACGGGTCTACGTCCGCTTCGACGGCGACAGCTCTCGCAACCCGCCGCCCTACGCCGTTCATCTCCAGCAGTGCGGTCTCGACGCTCTCGGTACCGTCAAGGTCGGTCGTTCCGACCCTGACGAAGTACTTGATGTCGTCTTCTTCCTCTTGGTCTTGCGGTTCTGGTTCTTCTTGGCTCATGTTGCTCCTTTTTTACGTCGGGAGTGGGATTCGAACCCACGCGGCGCGAACGCCACAGGATTAGCAATCCTGCGCCTTAACCACTCGGCCATCCCGACTCGGAGTTTGCTTCTTTGCGCCCTCTCGGACTCGGGACACGGGATACGTGTCCCTGCAGTCAACCGTACGACCGTACCCGCGACGAGGATATAAACCCAACGGAATAGAAGGGATGTGTGAAAGTGTGGCAGGGAAGACTACAACGTGTTACAGCCAGCCCTCGGTCAAGTGAAACGCGGCGTCGTACTCAGCTATCTCGGCTTGGCTGACATAGCGGTCAATAGCGTTGATTATATTCGCGGTCTCAAACGGTGGCGTTCTGTCGTCGGGCTGGTACAGCACACCCACTCTGCTCAGCGTGCCGCTGTTGAGGAGAAAGTCGTCGTCGTACGTGACCACGAGCCGGTCGTGTTCCTCCGCGTACTCAGCTATCGCGTCGTCGGAGGTGCCGCGACCAAGGTTCTCTACCTCTACTACACGTTCAACATCGTGCCCGA
This sequence comes from Euryarchaeota archaeon Ods04, assembly GCA_028751055.1. Taxonomy (GTDB): domain Archaea; phylum Halobacteriota; class Halobacteria; order Halobacteriales; family Halorutilaceae; genus Halorutilus. The sequence continues at coordinate 2,802 of JAQZDD010000014.1, forward strand.
GCTTGCTACAGTAGTCGGCAAGCCCCGCCTCTGTCATCTCGTCGAGCAAGAGCCGGAACGACATCCGTATCAGAGGTTCTCGGGACTGGCAACGCCGCCCTCATCGAGCGATTCTTGGATGCGTCTTCCGCGCCTCTCCTCTACTTCGTGCATCTCCCCCGGATGGTCGTGGTAGTAGGCTAAGGCTCGGTAAACGTCGGCGATGTCTAAGCTGAGCTTATCGGCGACAGACTGTGGCTCCAGTCCGCGTTCCTCTACCATCCCGTGAATACGACGGACGGATACACGGTGTCCTTCAAGATGCGGTTCGTCCATTAGCTCTTGTGCTATACGACCCGTCTTCTGTGACATCGCCCGTAGATTGTTGCCGCTGGTTTATTAACTCTCGGCTCGGGACATATGAGGAATATGTGCTAATTCTACCTCTCAAGGCTGACGCGTGTAACTCAGAAAGTGCGTACCTTCCGAACGAGACGGATAGAACCCATCCGGGCTTCTCTACAACCCCTTGTCCTCCACTATCTGCGTCTCCGCCTCGCCTTCAGTCAGCTTGTTGACGAGTTCGTAGAAGTCGTTCTGCATCCCTGCCGGAAACTCGACGACAGCAATCCATGAGCCGTCTGCCTGCCACTCCTCGTCTTCCAGCTTTCCGAAGTCGCGCAGTTTGCCCTGCGCCTTACCCGCGTACTCCGCCGGAATGCGCGAAGCGACCTTTATCTGCTCGAAACGTATCGGTATGATAGGACGCAGAGCGTCGACCGCCTCATCAACCTGCTCCTCCGCGGGTTCCATGGGGTCGACACGGAAGTCGGTCTCACCTAGCGCGCGCTCGATACGGTCGGGCGGATGCGGCGTGTCGTTCTCCTGCGGATTTATGGCGTTGCGAGCTATCGTGTTTATGATACGGCGTTTCTTCTCTTCCTGCATCTCACGCCGCTGTTCCGCCGTAATCTGTATCTCGCCGCGTTCGACGACCTCCGGAATTATTTCGAGAGGGTCGGTCGTGCCGAAGACCTCTTCGAGTGACTCCTCGGGCGGACGGTCGCCGCTAGACGCGTCCTCGAAGATGTCCTCGGCGGCTATCACGTCTTCGAGGGAGCCTTCGAACTCACCGCGTTTAATTTCGAGCGCGGCGTCGGGGTCTATGAGAACCTCGAAACGCTGTCCATGTGATTCGAGACGTGCTGTGACGGCTTCGTCGAGTGATATCATCGTTGGGGGTACGTGGGCGGCACGTAAAAATCCTGACGCGTATTTTCGTCTCGCTCGCTCTGCTCTCTATGCTCTGCTTTACTCTTCGACGTACTCCCGAACCTCGTCGGCTGTCAGGTTACGGAACTCCTCCGTCTCCTTGTCGACGAAAGCGACCTCGAACGACTCGGGTGTAACGTCCTCGTTCGTCTCCTTTACGGCGTCGTACGCCAGCGCGACAGCCTCTTCGAGCGACAGGTCGTCCTCGTAGTCGTCCTCGAAACGTTCCTTTATCTCCGCGCTCTTCTCGCCTATCGCCGTCGCGCGCCACTCGTAGAAAGAGCCGCTCGGGTCGGTCTCGAAGACACGTGGTTCGCCGTTCTCGATTCCGCCGACGATTACCGAGACACCGAAAGGACGCACGCCGCCCTGCTGTGTGTACTTCTGCATCTCGTCGCAGAGCCTGCGGACGATAGTCTCGACGCCTATAGGCTCTTGGTACGAAGCACGGTTGACCTGCGCCTCCCTGCGGAGTATGTCGATGAGCTTACGCGCGTCCGTGACGTGTCCCGCGCTCGCCGCGCCGATGTGTGCGTCTATCTGGAATATCTTCTCGACGTTCTCCGCCTCCATGAGTTCGGTCGGGACGCGTTTGTACGCGCCCAAGACGACGCCGTCCGCAGTCGTCAGACCGACGCTCGCCGTGCCACGTTTCACCGCTTCGCGCGCGTACTCAACCTGATAGAGGCGTCCATCCGGGCTGAATATCGTGATGGCGCGGTCGTACGCCTGTTGCTGTGAGTCCTGTATCATATCATGTCATTCCTCGTCTTTTTCCTTACCGAATTCGTGGTGCGTGCCACACATAAAGCCGTCGTCTGTGAGCAAGTCGACCGCTCCGTCGCGCACCCACGCTGGCGAACCTTCGACCGTCGTCTTCTCGGTGCGCGGCGTCTCGTCGGCGTACTTCTCGCGTCCCGCATCGAGAGTACCTGAGACGCCGACGACACGGACGCCGACAGGATGGTCTTGTATCTCGTTCACGCAGGCGAGCGCGGCGCGTGTCTCCTCGACACGGTCGTGCGCGCAACGTACGACGCCGATACCGAGCGTAGCGTCCTCTTCGTCGTACTCTACGACCGAAGCGCGTGTCTCAGCACTCGTCACGTCGCCGTAGAGGTTCTGCGCCTCGAACCAGAGCGCGCGACGCAGGTCGTGCTCGCCGAACGAGGCGTCAGGAAGGGTTTCGACCTCGAAGAAGACGTATCTGTTGCGCGGACGGAGCGACTTAGGTAGTGTCATTCGACCACCTCTACGGACGCGCCGTCGTCTTCGAGGAGTTCGCGCGGCGTCTCGGTCGTCGCACGCTCGAACTCGTCGTCTTCGATGCCGACGAGAGATGCGACTGCGTGAAGTTCACGCGGCGCGCGAATCTGAAGATGTGTGTACGCGTCGGCGGAGACGACGAACGGCGTTCCGTACTTACGGACAAGCTTCAGCGTAACGTGCAGGTCGCGGAGCGCGCCGACGCGTTCGCCGCCCGACGATCTCAGAACGGGCGCGAGTGAGAGTTCGACGGCGACGCCCGCCTCCTCCGCTTCGCGCGCGAGGACGTGGTCGAAAGACCTGCTGTGCCCCCTTCCGCCGCCGTCACCGTTCGGATGTGCGAGAAGGTCGACGCCTGCTTGTATCGCCGCACGGTTTATCGAGGCGTCTCCGCCGTGTACGGCGACGACTGCGGCGTCCTCGCGCTCGGCACGCCGGACGCGTTCGTGTAGCTTCTCGACGTTGTCGGCGCGCACCTCGACGCCCTCGTGGACAGGAACGGGCGGGTCGTCGGGCATATCGAAGGAGGGATATTCGTCCGCATCCGTGTGGCTCCGCAGAATGATAGCGTCGTAGCCCGCGCGCTCCGCTGTTAGTGCCATACGCGTCGGCGTGGTGCGCGTCTCGGGTGCGGCATGGACGAACTCGTACATGCGCCGAGTTCGTCGTCGCGCGACAAAAGGACGACGCTACCTCAGCACTCTGAGAAGCCGCAGTCGTTGCACTTGACGCAGCCCTCGGTGTAGACGAGCATCGAACCGCATTCGGGGCACTCGGGGTTGCGTCCCTCGTCGATTATCTGCTGTACGTCGGAGACTGTGGCTTCCGTCTGTGGCTCCTGAGTCTCGGTCGCGCCCGGAGCGATATCCGTCGTAGCCGCGCCGCCGTCGCTCTCAGCCTGCTTCTCATCCTCTTCCTCCTGCTCTTGCTCCTCTTCCGTCAGAGGAAGACGCGCCTGCTGAGGACGTGTCTCGCCCCGCATGTACCTGTTCATAGCCTTCGCCATCGCGTCAGGGACGCTGTGAACCTGCTCGCCGCGGTCGAACGTTACCTTGGGCGACCTGATGCCTTCGAGTTGTTCGACGACCTGCTCGGGCGGTATGCCGCTACGGAGACACAGAGACGTGAGACGTGCTATCGCCTCCGTGAACGACGCCGTGTAGCCGCCCGACTTTCCGATACGTGCGAAGACCTCGAACATGCCGTCGTCGTCCTCGTTGATAGTGACGTACAGACCGCCGTATCCTGTCTCAACCTTCTGTGTCGCGCCCGTAATCGTGTCGGGACGCGGGCGCGGCGCGAACTCGTCGCCGCGTTTGGGTAGTTCGGACGACCCTTCTCCGTTCGTGCCGACAGGTTTCGTGTCGTCGGTGCTGGTGTCGGTGGCGGAACCGGTGGCGGAGGACGGTGCCTCCGCCGTGTCGGCGTCCGAGGCGTCGACACCCGTTACGCCGTCGGTGAGTTCGTTGACGGTTACTTCGCCCTCGGCGAGCATCTCGCGCACCTCCTCGACGGGGTCGACATCGTCCGCTGTTTCCTTGTTGTCGGCGCGCGTCGTCAGCACCTGCTTCGACCGCGTGCCGTCGCGGTAGTACGTGACTCCCTTTCCGCCGTTGCGGTAGATGTACTCGAAGACCTCCTTGGCGTCTTCGACGGTCGAGTCGTGTGGCGCGTTCGTCGTCTTCGATATCGCCGAGTCGACTCCCTCTTGGCATGCACACTGCACCGAGGCGTGCTCCTTCGCGCTCAGGTCGCCCGTCGTGACGAAGAGTTCGCCGATAGCGTCCGGGACGGTTTCGAGACCGTCGACGCCGTCGAACTCGTTCGCCGACATCTGCTCCTTCGCTTCTTCCTTGACGGCGTCCACGTCTATGTCGTTCTCGCGCAGGACACGCAGGAAGTAGTCGTCGAACTCGACGAGCATCTCGTCGCCCTGTACGTCGTCGGAGACGTTCTTGTAGTAGGCGACGTTGTAGATGGGTTCGCAGCCGCCCGTCGTGTTGCCTATCATCGATGTGGTTCCGGTTGGCGCGATGGTCGTCGTGTTGTGGTTCCGTACCGGATAGCCGTCCTCCCAGTCGTCGGCGGACTCGCCCGTCTGCTTCTCGAACCAGTCGCGGTACTCGGTCGGGTCGGCGAACTTGCTCTTGTGCCACTCATCGAAGACGCCGCGTTCGCGTGCGAGTTCGTGCGACGTTCGTTTCGACTCGTGGTTTATATGGGTCATGACCTGACGCGCCATCTCGTTCGCCGTGTCGCTTCCGTAACGGACGCCGGTCTGGACGTACATCTGGGCGAGTCCCATGATTCCGAGACCTATCTTGCGCATCTCGGCGACCTTCTCCTCTATTTCGTCGATGGGGAAGTCGCTCATCGTGACGACGTTTTCGAGGAAACGCGTGCCGACATCGATACGCCTGTCGAACTCGTCCCAGTCGATAGCCTCGTCAAGGAAGGCACCGACGGCGTCTTCGAGCGTCTCGTACGAGTCGCCGTTCGCGGCGTACCAGTCGCGCCAGTCTGGCGCGTCGTGCGCGACGAGCGTGCTCAGGTTTATGTGTCCTAAGTTGCACGCCTCGTACTCTTCGAGCGGCTGTTCACCGCAGGGGTTTGTTGCAAGTATTTCATGCTCGGAATATTCATCTACGTCGAACGAATGTTCATCGTTCACACGGTCGAGGTAGATGACGCCGGGTTCGCCGTTCTCGTACGCGCCCTCGACCATACGTGTCCATATCTCGTCCGCGGGAACGCTGAGGATTTCGCCGACCTCGACGTACTCTCCCAAGTCGAAGCGGTCGTAGAGTTCCTTCGTCTCCTGTGTGGCGACGTGCGGCTCTCCCGTGCGTGGGTTGGTGAAGGTGAAATCCTCGTCGTTTTCGAGGGCATCCATGAAGTCGTGTGAGACGCCGACGGAGATGTTGAAGTTCGAGAGATGTCCCTCGGCGGCATTACGCAGATGCTTCGGGACGCGCCCCTCGTCGTCTATGAGTTCGCGCGCCTCGTCGAGTGCTTCGGTGAAAGACGTATGCGTGTAGTCGTCGGGGTCGTTGAGGCGCAGGGTGTGCGCGAGCGAGACGTCCTTGTTCTTCGCGTGTATGAACTGTATCACGTCGGGGTGCGAGACGCGCATGACGCCCATCTGCGCGCCGCGACGGGTGCCTCCCTGCGCTATCGTTTCGCAGTTGTGGACGATGATGTCCTCAGCGACGTATGTGTGGGTGTCGGCGACCTCGGCGTTGTAGACAGGACCCTCGTACTCGATGGTCTCGACCGACGAAACCTCGACGACCTCGCGCCCGTGCGCCTGCTTCGTCCTGTCACGCGCACGGAAGTCGTCGGGTACGTCGTCGAAGAGGCGTTCGAGCGGCGTGCCGAGTGCGGTGCTGACGCTCACGCCCACCGAGTAAGTCGGCTTCTTACCCTCGGGTTCGCGGTGGTGGCGCGAGAACTGTACGCCACACCGAAGACCTGCCTGAAACACGAAGTCGACTATCTCCTCGTTTATTAATTTGAGCTTGGCGCGCTGGCTGTCGCCGCGTTTTTCGAGACGTCCGTCGCCGTCGAACAGGGATTCGAGTACACGAGCCTGTGTCTCAGCGGGCGCGTTCCAGAGGAAGTCGGGTACCGTCTTCTCCGCCGCGCCGGTGCCGAAAAGCCCCTCGACGAACTCGGCAAAGCTCGCGTTCTCGGCGTGGACGTGAACCGTGTTGCGCTCCTCCACACGCTCGACACGTTCCTCGATACCGAAAGAGCTGAGAGCTGCGAGTATCTCCTCAACGGCTTCGTGCTCGTCGCTGTTGAGCGTGAAGACTACTTCGTTGGGAACACCGCGTCTGTAGACGACACATCCTTCGGCGAGGTACCAGCCCACGACCGCCGCGAAGTCCGAAACAGGAACCTCGTCGGCAAAGGATGCGGGCGTGCGTCCCTTGGAGGCTCCGTAGTACTCGCGGTTCACCCTCACACCGCCGTCGGTGAAGACGAGCGCGCCCGAAGCTATCTCCGTGAGAGACACCGTACCGTCGAGAGACAGGTCGTTCTCGTCCGTCGCGTTACCGAGCACGAGCATGTCGCCCTCGCGCAGGTCACCCGCGTCCACCCAGTCGAAGCCATCATCTCGGACAACTTTGAACGGGTGCTCGTCTGTGACGCTCAACGGCTTGTTGACGCGTTCCGGAGTTATCTTGACGATTTCCTCTTCGACATGGCGTTCCATCGTCGCCGTAACGGGCTGAGGGTCGCCGTTTTCGTCCACGACGAGGTCGCCTTCGTCCAGTTCCTCTATAGGTACGTTTCCATCGGGCGTCAGTATCTTCGTGCCCGGCACGAAGCACATCTGGTCGAACGTGCGCATGAAAGTTATAGGTCCTGAAGCTATACCGCCCGTAGACCCAACTGGGTCGCCGTAAGGTCGGAGTTTCCAGAACGCATATCCCATTCCGCCGCCGCTGTTGTGCGACACGACCGAGTTTGCGACGTACTCGGGTTCGTCGGCGACAGTCACGTCGTAGACGGTGTCGGTTCCGGCTTCTTCGACGCTCTCGACGGGAACGTGCCATGTCTTCCCCTTTATGCGTCCGACGCTCGGTCCTTCCGACTCGACCGTCTCAAACTCGTCGCGCATCGTTTCGGCGCGCGAGTCGACGAACCCGATGAGTTCCGCGAAACGTTCGAGACCGCGCTCGCCCGTCGGTCCGACGTTGTAGTAGTCGCGTTCGTCGGTGTCGTACTCCCAGCGTGTGGCGGGCACGCCGATTCCGAGCAGGAGGTGCTGGACATCATCGATGAGTTGCTCGGACGCGCTCCAGAGACGCGGGTAGAGGTCCTTCTGCAGGCTTCCGTCGGCGGTGAAGAGACCGCGCAGGAACGCAGCGGCGGTATCGGTGTCGGCTCTCCAGACAGCGTCGGGAACGCGCGCGCTCGGCGCGTCGGACTTCGCGTCGCCGAAGTTGGTGAGCCACCACCTCTTTACCTCGTGGCTGTGCAGGACGGCGTCGTAACAGCCGTCTTCCCACCGCCAGTCGAGACCCTCGTCGAACAGTTCGCGGCAGAGCCTGTCGGCGTGTTCGAGCGTCTCATCGCGCGCAAGATGGAAACGTATCCCGTCCTCGTGCACCGAGCCGTCGCCTATCCACAGACCGACGATTTCGGCGAGTTCGGACGTCAGAGTCTCGGGCTGCGTCACAGTCTTGACCGC
>JAQZDD010000055.1 GCA_028751055.1 Euryarchaeota archaeon Ods04
CGGCACGACGCCGAGCACGTCTTCGTCGCGGGCGAGTCACGTGTAGCGTCACGTTTCGTCGACGAGATACCGACGCGCGTACCCGTCTCAAAGAGGACGACTGACGCGACGGGAAGCGGCGAGTCGTTCCTGCGCCAAGGCTACGAGACGGTCGAGAGCGCGCGTCTGTACGTGGTCTGAAACGGTCTCAGTTATTCTCGAAGAGTAGCCTGTCGATGATAGGCTCCAAGAACGTAGCGCGTCGGCTCTTCTGGGCGTGTACGAGAAGAACGGGCTGACTGAGACGCTGTGCGACACGGTCGGAACGTTGGCTGACCAGAAGATCCGGCAGGCGTCTGTGTGTAACGGTCGAGAGAACTACGATGTCCGCGGACTCTACCTCCTCGATAAGGGCGTCAATTTCGCCGGACTCGACCACTATCCCTTCCACGGGGGACGAACATCTGTCGTCGAGCTCGTCGTGGTAGTCGTGTACGGTTTCGAGCGACTGCTCCGAAGGGTTCTTACCCGCGACGAAGACGAAACGGAGACCCGCGCCCGTAACGCTCGCTATCGCGTCGGCGAGTTCGACCTTCAGCGGGTCGTTGAACGGACTTCTGTCGGTCACGATGGCTATTTCGTCGACCTCGTCGAACTCGCCGGGCTGTACGAAGACGACGTCGCACGGCGCGTGCTCCATTATCCAGTCTGTGTCCCTTCCGAAAAGCGTGCCGAGCCTGCTGACAGGGTCGGAACGTGTCAGGAGGAGGTCGACACCTATACGGTCGGCGTAGTTTACGACGGCGTGCTTCGTGTCGTGGCTGACTATCTCTCCGACCTCCACCGGCACGCCGAGGTCGCGCGCGATTTCGTCGGTGCGCTCCTCGAACTCGATGTCTTCGGGCGACTGTGCCGTCGCCTGTTCGAGCGGGTACTGGTCGGGTACCTCCTCGAAACGTATGACACGGATACGGCTTCCGCGTGCCTCGGCTATCGGAGCGGCGACGCGCAGGAGGCGGTCCTCCTCCTCACGGCTCACGTCACGTCTCAGCGCGATGAGAACCTCCTCGCCAGCCGCGTCGTCCTCGTTGAGGCGTCTCTCGGTCTCGTTGACGAACCGTTTACCTGCGGCACGTCTCGCTGCGTCGACTGCGAGACCTTCACGGTCGACGCGTTCGCGTCCGTAGTAGAGGTACCACGCCGTGCCGAGCACTATTATCCCGACCGCGCCTACGAGCGGGAGGGTGTCCATCTGGGTTATGACGAAGACGCCTGAGACGACACCGAACAGGGGTATCCATGGGTAAAGAGGCGTCACGAACTCGGGTTCGTACCATTCGAGGTCGCGCTCCCTGAAAGCGATGAGCGCGGCGTTGACGAGCGTGTAGACGAGTATCTGGAACGCGCTCGCCATCTTCGCTATCTCGTCGACGGGGAGCGTTGCGATTATGAGAACCATGAAGCCGCCCGTCGCAAATATCGCCGTCGTCGGCGTGTTGAACCTCGGATGTATATGCGCGAACGTGTCGGGTATGAGTCTGTCACGGCTCAGCGCGAGCGGGTAACGTGACGCAGTCAGGATACCCGCGTTCGCCGTCGAGAGGAGTGCGAGAAGAGCGGCGAGGGTTATGACGAGAACGCCGACGAATCCGAAGAGGGGTTCGACGGCTATCGACATGGGTGCTTCCTCGCCGCGTATATCGTCGGCGTCGACTATGCCGACCAAGACGTAGACGATGAGGACGTACAGAAACGTCGTGACGACGAGGGATATCAGAAGACCGAGCGGCAGGTTGCGTCCGGGGTTCTCTATCTCCTCCGCCGCGGCGGCGACCTTAGTGACGCCGGCGTACGAGACGATGACGAGCGTGACCGCGCTCACGAGACCGCCCATGCCTTCGGCGAAGAAAGGTTCGTACCTCGCGCCTTCGACACGTGTGACGGTTGCTACGATGAAGACGGCGAGTATAGCCACCATGACGACGACCATGATGGTCTGCAAGCCCCCTGTCTGTTTGACGCCGATTAGGTTGACCGCTATGAGCAGAACTGCGAGCGTCACGGCGAGCGCGCGCACGCCGGGAAGCGCGACGGTCGCTTCGACGACAGGAACTGTGACTGCGTACGTCGGGAGCGAGTAGACGAAGTCGATGTAGAACATGCCGCCGTAGAGCGCGAGCGCGCCCTTGAACAGGAGCGTTAGCCACGTCCCTATACCGGCGACAGTACCGACGCTTGGTCCGATGCCCCGTTCGATATAGACGTAGTCACCGCCCGCCTCGGGTATCGCCGTTCCGAGTTCGGAGATGGCGAGCGCGGCGGGCACGACGAGAAGACCTGCGACCAAGAACGCGAGTATGACTGATGGTCCCGCCTCCTCCATTGCGAGTCCCGGAAGGATGAAGATGCCGCTACCTATCATCGCACCCATGCTGATGGCGATAACGGCGACTAGACCGAGGTCACGTTCCAAGTCTTTCGTCATCTCGTTCTTCTCCGGGACACTGTAGTTTCCTGCTTACTGAACAGTACCGTTGTTTCGTTTATCTCCGGCGGAAATACCTATGCGCGACTTAAATCACTATCCATCTAAACAGAATAGTTCTATAAATGCTGTAGAATATCTTACATCTGTCCGGAAGGACTTCTGCCGGACTTAGATGTAGTCGATGCCCTCGGGTAGCTCCATCTTCATGCCCTTCCGTTCACGTATCTCCTTGACCGTCTCGCGCTGGAGGTTGTCGGGGAGTTTCTGGAATCCGGCGTTCTCGGCGTTCCACGTAGCCTTGCCCTCGGTCGCGCTACGGATATCTGACGAAAACCCGAAGAGTTCGGAGACGGGAGCCTGTCCGTGTATCTCGACTATCTCGCCCTCATGAACCATGTCGTCGATACGTCCACGGCGTCCCTGAAGCTCCGAAGAAGCGGGACCCATGTGCTTCTGCGGGCACTCTATGTAGACATCCTGTATCGGCTCTAAGAGACGGACGCCCGCGTGAACCATGCCACGGTGTACAGCCTCGCGCACAGCCGGTATGACCTGCGCAGGTCCACGGTGGATGGCGTCCTCGTGTAGCTTAACGTCGACGAGACGGATTAGGACGCCCTCAGCGGGCTCACCCGCGAGCGGACCTTCGTTCGTAGCCTCGTCGAATCCCTCCTCGATAAGCTCCATCGTCTCACGGAGGTGCTGTATACCCTTGGTGTCGTCGATGAGCATGTTGGTGCTGTTCATGTACTCGACGTTCTGGGCTGTGTCCTTGTCCATGCCAGCCTCCATGAGTGCCTCGCGCCTCTGCTGCTCGGGCTGGTCCATCGTGACCTCACCGAGCTTTATCGCTTCTATGACCTCCTCGCTGAGAGGCTCTATCTCTATGTAGAACTTGTTGTGTCGGTTTGGTGAGACACCTTCGACCTCTCCGCCGGCGGGCTGTGTCACGCTCTCGCGGTAGACGACGATGGGTTCGCTCGTCGTGACGGGTATGCCCTTGTTGCGCTCGATACGCTGTGTGATGACCTCAAGATGGAGTTCGCCCATGCCCGAGATGAGGTGTTCGCCCGTCTCCTCGTCTATCTCGACCTGTACGGTAGGGTCTTCCTTCGAAATCTGCTGGAGCACTTCGATGAGCTTGGGCAGGTCGTCCATCTTCTTGGCTTCGAGTGCGACCGTCACGACAGGCTCGCTTATGTGGTCTATCGACTCGAAAGGCGTCATCTCGACCGACGAGACCGTTGAACCCGCTATCGAGTCCTTCAGACCTGTGACTGCGACTATGTTGCCTGCCGGAACCTTCTCGACCTCCTCGCGCTCGTCTCCCATGTACAGACCGACGCTCTGTATTCTGTTTGTTCCCGCGACTCCGGAGACGTTGAGTTCCTGACCGCGCTCCAACGTTCCGGAGAAGAGGCGTCCCGTCGCAACCTCGCCTGCGTGCGGGTCCATGCCTATGTCGGTCACCATGAAGACGACCTCACCGTCTGGGTTCGACTTTATCATGTCCTTCGCAATCTGGGAGTCGGGGTCGCCGCGCCAGATAGTCGGGATACGGCGTTCCTGCGCCTGAACCGGGTTCGGGAAGTGGTCGACGACCATGTTGAGCACGACACGGTAGAGCGGCGACTCCTTGGCGAGCTTTATGATGTCTTCCTCGTCGCCCTTGTTGTAGTCGTATACCTCCTCGAATCCGACGCCGCTCTTCTCCATGTACGGCGCGCTTATCGCCCAGTTGTAGAGCGCGCTGCCGAAGGCGACGCTTCCGTCCTCGACCTTTACGCGCCAGCCGTCCTTGTACTTGTCCTCGTCGACCTGCCGTATCAGGTCGTTGACCTCCTCGATAACGTCGACGAGCCTGCTCTGAAGCTCCTGTGGTCCTTCCTGCAGCTCGTTTATGAGGCGGTCGACCTTGTTTATGAAGAGAACCGGCTTTACGCCCTCACGTATCGCTTGGCGCAGAACCGTCTCGGTCTGTGGCATCGCACCCTCGACGGCGTCGACGACGACGACCGCGCCGTCGACGGCACGCATCGCCCTCGTCACGTCGCCGCCGAAGTCGACATGCCCCGGCGTGTCGATGAGGTTGATGAGGAAGTCGTCACCCTCGTAGTCGTGAACCATCGAGACGTTCGCAGCGTCGATGGTGATGCCGCGTTCCTGCTCGTCCTCCGCCGTGTCCATGAAGAGCTGTTCGCCGGAGAGTTCCTCGGATATCATGCCCGCGCCTGCGAGCAGGTTGTCGGTTAGCGTCGTCTTTCCGTGGTCAACATGGGCGACTATACCGATGTTCCGTATGAAACTCGGGTCGTCCATCAGGTCGATGCACTGGCTTACTATCTGTTCTCTTCGTCCCATTGTGTGCCTCTGATTAGACGCGAATAGGTCTAAACGGGGTAAAAGGATACTGGTTTGTGCTGTCAGTTCGGGCTGTCCGCCTTTGCTATTCGGGCGCGTACGTCGCGTACGAAGAACCCGTCTCCCAGAGCTTTACCGACGTGACGGGATGACCCTGCGACTCGGCGTACTCGTAGATTTCGCGCGCTATCGCCTCCGCTGTCGGGTTCTCGTCCATGACGTAGTAGGGTTCTCCCGTCTCTTCTAAGTACTCGATGAGAGGGTCGTCGTGGCGGACGAGCATCGCATGATCCATGTTTTCGTCTATCCAGCCCTTCACGTCGTCCTTGAGGTCGCCGAAGTCGTAGACCATGCCGCGGTCATCGAGTTCCTCGCTTGAAAGCTCGACCTCCGCGAGACCGTTGTGCCCGTGTATGTGTCTGCACGCGCCGTCGTAGTTGCGTAACCGGTGCCCGTAGCTGAACTCTATCTGCTTCGTGACTTTGTGTTTCATGTGTTGTCGTTTATTACTTCGCCGCCCTTAACGACGGCGAGCGGCTCCTTCCACGCCGAAACGTCCTTGTTCGGGTCGCGCGGCAGTACGACGAGGTCGGCGTAACGTCCTTCCTCGACCTTTCCTGCGTTAACACCGACGAGTTCTGCGGCGTTTACGGTCGCCGCCTCCAACGCTTCTGCTGGTGACAGTCCGCGGTCGACCATCAGGGACAGTTCGTCGGCGTTCTCGCCGTGGTAGTTGAACGCCGTGCCTGCGTCGGTGCCCATCGCTATCTCGACACCGTGTTCGAGCGCGAGTTCGAACGACTGCTTCGCCTCCTCTTTCGTGCGTCTCGCGCGTTCGACGTACATCTCGTCGAAGCCGTTCGAAGGTCCGCGCTCGACGAACTCGCGCAACGCCTTCGCTGTGGGAACCCAGTAAACGCCCTCGTCAGCCATCATACGCGCCGCTTCCTCGTCCATGAAGTCGGCGTGTTCGACGCTGTCGACACCCGCGCGGACGGCGTTCTTTATCGCTTCGGTACCCGGCGCGTGCGCCGCGACAGGGACGTTCTTGGCGTGCGCTACCTCGACGACAGCACGTATCTCCTCGTACGTGAGTTCGGGTGCCGCCTGTACGTCGTCCCAGATAGTGCTTCCGCAAGCCATGACCTTCACGACGGACGCGCCCCGCTTCAACTGTTCGCGCGCCGCTTTCCTGCAGTCGTCGACTCCGTCCGCCTCGCGCGCCATCTGGTAGAAGTGCCCGCCGGTCGCCGTTATCGCCTCGCCGCATGCGCGGACACGTGGTCCCTGCACGACGCCCTTTTCGACGGCACGTCCGGCGTCGACTGCGACGCTGTTGGGCGCGTTGAGGTCACGGACGGTCGTTACTCCGGCGCGGAGGTCGTCCTTCATGGCGCGTGCGGCGCGGTACGAGAGCGTAGCGTCTGTCTCGCGGTGGTCGCCCTTCGGGTCAGGTCTGCCGTCCGAAACGAGGTGGACGTGGCAGTCGATGAGACCGGGTGCGACGTACGCGCCGCCCGCGTCTACGCGCGCTACCTCGTCTTCGTCGGCGTCTTCTACCTCCGCGCCCCTTCCAACCTTGACGATTTCGCCGCCCCTCACACCAACGTCCGCGCGTCTCGTTCCGTCGGCGTCGGCTACATGCCCGTCGTGCACCAGCAACTTTCGTGACGCCGACATCAGACGTACTCGTCGTAGATTTCGTCGACCTTCGCCGCCATCACGAAGTCCGCCTCGTGCAAGCCGTCTATCTTGTGTGTCCAGAACTTGACCTCCGCCGCGCCGTACTCCAGGAAGATGTCGGGATGGTGACCTTGCTCCTCGGCGAGTTCACCGACATCGTAGACGAACTCTAAG
>JAQZDD010000017.1 GCA_028751055.1 Euryarchaeota archaeon Ods04
ATTCCGACACGCCTCCTGCGTCGTCACCCTTCTCCAGAACATCCATTATTCCCTCGTGTGTCCTTGGACCGCCCGCCACGACCGTCGTGCGCTGGTCGGCTTCTATGACGTTCTCCAGTTCGTCGCCGTAGCCGTCGGTTACGACGCCGCCAGCCTCCTCGACGATAAGCTTCGCCGCTGCGAAGTCTATGACACGCAGACGTGAACGTACGTCAAGGAAGCCGTCGAACCTCCTCGCGGCGACGTAACAGAGTTCAAGGCTCGAACAGCCTAAGAGCCTGACACGTTTGAACCGCGACGGGTCGAAGCCCTCGATGTTGTAGACTCCGCAGACCGTCATCTTGGCTGGCGTCGACTCGTTGCCGACCTCGATGCTCCTGCCCTCGAAGTACGCGCCCTCGCCGCGCTCCGCTGTGTACGACCTTCCTGTCATGAGTTCGCGGACGTGTGCGTAACGCACGGTGTCGACCGTCTCGCCGTCGGCGACGGCGACGGAGACGGAGTAGAAAGGCACGCCTTTCGTGGCGTTGTACGTGCCGTCGACCGGGTCGAGAACGACCGTATGCGTCGGGTCTCCGTAGACGACCTCGCCCGACTCCTCAGTCACGACACGCAGGTCACCGTGCTCCTTGGCGACTTCGAGCGCGCGCTCCTCAGCGACATCGTCTATCTGCTTCGTCGGCGTGCCGTCCGCACCCATGCCGACGACCTCGCCGGAACTCAGTTCGCCGGTTATAGGCTCGACTGCCTCCTCGACAGCGTCAGCGATCTCCTTACACAGCTCGCGCATCAGTATCTATCCCACATGCGCGGGCGTCGGGTTTACGTTTTCCGGAGAAGGACTACTGCCGATGTCTAAAGACCGCCGCTGGCTTCAGTATCCATCCCACGACTTCTCTCACAAGAAGGACAAGCGTGTACGTTGTCGTTGTTGTTTCCGAATACCTTCGCGTAGCTTTCACTTACGTATGAGCCGCATCTCTGACAGGTTGCCATGTATGATACCTCTGTCTGCTATTTGTCCAAAACACGGTTTGTTTTTATAAAGTTACTGACTTTCTTCTGTCAGGATGGCACGGAACTCGTCGCGGAATCCTTCTAGAGAGCCGTCGTTCTGTACCGTGATATCCGCTTCGTCGATGGCTTCCCCCATGCCGTACCCGAGTTCGCGCTCGTCGCGCTCGCGGAGTTCGTCGGCGGCTTCTGCGTCGTCCGACCTTCCGCGCGAACGGACGCGTTCGAGACGCGTCTCGAAAGGTGCCTCTACGGCGACGAGAACGAAGTCATCGCCGAACTCGTCGCGGAAGTAGTCGGCTTCGTCCGCGCTCCTCACGCCGTCGACGACTACGACGGGTGCGTCTTTCGAGCGTATGTCGGCAGCGCAACGCCGTGCGACGGCGTCGTCGCCCTCCTTCTCGCGCAGAGCGACGCCAACACGCCCCATGTTACGGTCGGTCGGTTCGAGTCCGCGGAGTTCGACCTCCTCACGTATCACGTCGCCCATCGAGACGACAGGCACGCCTTCGTCGCGCGCGACCTCCGCAGCCTCCGTCTTTCCGCTTGCTGGCATGCCTACGACTCCTACGACCTTCATGGAAAAACCGACGGATGCGACAGGCTAAGAAGTTACGGTACAGCACGCGGTACAGCGCGACGGAGCGCGATGACCTGAGTAAGTTCTATTAAGCCTCGGCGCACCGTGTCCGTATGAAGTTCGAGGACGTGGAGACCGGAGAGACGTTCAGCACAGCAGGTAGAACCATCACGGAGGCGGACATAGTCAACTTCGCAGGAATAAGCGGCGACTTCTACTACCCGCACACGAACGAGGAGCGTATGAAACAGACGGGGTTCGAGAGCCGCATCGCACACGGCGCGCTTATCTTCTCCGTCATGACCGGTCTTCTGTGGCAGTCGACACAGGACCGTCCCGAGGTCGTCGCGCTCTACGGCATCGACAACATGAGGTTCACGAACCCCGTCTATCCCGGTGACACGGTACACGTTGAGGCTGAGGTAACCGACAAGAAGTCGACAGACCATCCTTACGGCAACGGTGTCGTGACGAACAAGGCGGAGGTCAAGAACCAAGATGGCGAGACGGTGCTCTCGTGTAAGATGAAGACGCTGGTAATCTGAGCGGAACGATGACAGCAACGGACAGCGGCTTCAGGTTCGAGTACGACCCGCCCGTACTGCGTTACGGCGAGAGATGTGTCGGCGAACTCGGAGACGAACTCCGGAGGCAAGGATACGACAGCGCGCTCGTCGTCTGTGGCAGAAACGTCGGGAAGTCGGAAGCAGTCGAACTCGTGAAGGACGGCTTGGGCGATAGTCTCGCCGGAGTGTTCGCGGAGACGACGCCGCGGAAGAGGCTGGAGACGGCTTTCGACGCACTCGAACGGATGCGCGACAAGGATGCCGACGCTATCGTGGGTTTGGGTGGCGGAAGCAGCCTCGACGTGTCGAGGGTAGTCGCCGCGCTTGCGACGCGCGACGAGACACGCGACGAGATAGCGCGCGAGTTCTCGCGGACGCGTCTCGTGACGGTCGGAGGCACGCGAACGCCGCCGCCGGTCTTCGTCGTACCGACGACGCTCGCCGGCGCGGACATATCGAACTCGGGCGGCGTCACGATGTCGTCCGAGACGGGGCTTCTGGACGACGACGAGGTCAATGCCGAAATAAGCGGCGGCTTCTCAGACGCGCGTCTCATGCCCTCGGCGGCGTTCTACGACCCGACGCTGTTTGAGACGACTCCTCGGTCGGCACTCGCGGGTTCGGCGATGAACGGCTTCAACAAGGGAACCGAGACGTTGTACTCGCGCAACGCGACGGCGGTGACCGACGCAACGGCGGCGCGCGGTACGCGCCTCCTGAGAGAAGGTCTCGTCGCGTACGGCGAAAGAGAGGAAGGTCTCGACAGTATCGCCGAAGGCATCATGCTCGTCCAGTACGGCATCTCAAGAGGCTCGGTTTCGACGGTCTCTATCATACACGCCTTCGGGCACGCGCTGAGGAGAGGCAACGACCTGCAACAGGGTATCGCGCACGCCGTGATAACGCCGCACGTCCTGCGGTACCTGTCCGGGAAGGCGGAGGCAAACGAGGACATAGACGCGAGAACCCGACTGATAGCGGACGCTCTCGGTGTCGGTGACGCCGAGGACGAAGCCGAGGCGGTTGTCGACGCGGTTGAGGAGGTGCGCGACGCTCTCGACCTTCCGACGCGTCTCCGAGACGTTGACGGACCTGAACCCGAAGAGTTCGACGAAGTCGCAGAAGCCGTCCTGAAGGACATATTCCTGCCGAACGCGCCCGAAGGACTCGACCCAACGCACGAGGAGATGAGAGAGGTGCTCGAAGCGGCTTGGTGAGACGGAACACGAGACGGCTACATCTTCTCGTAACAGTCGCTTCCGTCGCCGTCGTGTACGCGGTCGTCTCCGCCGCATCCGTCGCGCCTTTCCGTCCCGAGTACGGCGTCGCCGTCTTCTTGGGTATCGGCTTGGGACCTGCCGCCGCTCTCGGCGCGGCACTCGGGCAGGTTCTGCATGACTCCGTCGTAGGAAGTCTCGGCACGTCGACTGTCTTCGCTGTGACGGCGGCTCTTCTCACGGCTCTCGTCGGATACGCAGTCTGGGGAAAAGTCGTGGCATCTTCTGACACGCCGCCCGACTTCCGCGACGGCAAGGGCGCGCAGTTCGCCGAGTACGCCGTCGTCGTCCTGACAGGCACGGCTCTTTCGGCGTCGGTCGTCGGATGGGGCGCGGAAGTCCTTGGAAACGCCACGTTCTCGGTCGCCGCCGTCCCCGTCTTCGTGGGCGCGTTCGTCGTGTCCGCGGTCGGACCGCCATTTCTCTACCTCCTTTCGTACGTCGCCGAGAAAGGAACCAAGGCAGAACACGCGAACGGAGAGGTTATGCAGAGACAGGCACACGTAGCGGCGACGGGCGTCGTCTTAGTCTCCCTTAGCTGGTTCGTCGGAGGTGTCGGCTTCGCGGTCTTCATCGAGGACGCGCCTCTGTTCGCGGCGGACGCGACAGGAGCCACGGAAGGAGGTTCGACGGTCTTGGTCGACAACGGCGTCGTCTCGTTGCTTTTCGTCGTCGCTCTTCTCTTCCTGTCGGTGAGACGGCTTCCATGGGCGCGCAGAAGTGCAGACGGCGATACGAAGAACTGATAATGCCCGAACCTTTCGGAGAAAACCGACAAAATCCAAAACTGTCCTCCTGCGGGACACAGAAATCCGGCAAGACCTTCGTCATACGCAAAGACTTTTGCCTTTGATAACGTATCCCAAGCACGATGAACGAAGTTGAACTAGAGGTCGCTAAGGCGTACCCCAACGACTCCGGAAGAGGTATCGCCCGACTCGACCCTGACACACTACTCCACCTCAAGCTTAGCCCCGGCGACATCATAGAAATAGAGGGCGCGGACAAGACCGCGGCGAAGGTCTGGCGCGCCGACCGGAAGGACTGGAACAACGACACGATACGTATAGACGGCTTCACGCGTCAGAACGCCGAGGTCGGAATCGGCGAACGTGTCACAATCCGTAAGGCGGAGACGAAGGACGCCGACCGTGTCGTGCTTGCCCCACCCGAGGGTGCGAGCGTCCAGTTCGGAAGCGACGCCTCCGGAATGGTGAAACGGCAGGTGCTCAAACGTCCCGTCGTTCAGGGCGATGTCGTCCCCGTCATGTCGTCGACCAACCATCCCTTCATGCGGTCGCCCGGACAGGCGATACCGCTTATTGCGACACAGGCTGACCCCGAAGGGACGGTCATGGTGACCGAAGACACCGAGGTCGTGTTACGCGAGGAGCCTGCACACGGAATCGAGTCGCACACGAGCGGCGTCACTTACGAGGATATCGGAGGCTTGGAGGAGGAGATACAGAGGGTGCGCGAGATGGTCGAACTCCCGATGAAGCACCCGCAGATATTCCAGAGGCTCGGTATAGAGCCTCCGCGCGGTGTGCTTCTACACGGTCCGCCGGGCACGGGCAAGACTCTGATGGCGAAGGCTGTCGCAAACGAGACTGGCGCGGAGTTCTTCTCCATCGCAGGACCAGAGATAATCTCGAAATACTACGGCGAGTCGGAGCAACAGCTCAGGGATATCTTCGACGAGGCGCGCGATGAGTCGCCCTCCATAATCTTCATAGACGAACTCGACTCTATCGCGCCCAAACGCGAGGAGGTGACGGGAGAGGTCGAACGCCGTGTCGTCGCCCAACTTCTGACGATGATGGACGGTCTGGAGGAACGCGGACAGGTCATCGTCATCGCCGCGACCAACCGTGTCGACTCGGTCGACCCCGCGCTGCGCCGACCCGGAAGGTTCGACCGCGAAATCGAGATAGGCGTGCCCGACGTGGAGGACAGGGAGGAGATATTCAACATACACACGCGAGGCATGCCTCTCGCCGACGACGTGAACATAGAGAAGCTCTCGAACGAGACGCACGGCTTCGTCGGCGCGGACATCGCGTCGCTCGCAAAGGAGGGTGCGATGAAAGCACTCCGGCGTTACCTCCCCGAAATCGACCTCGACTCCGAAGACATACCGCCCGAGATGATAGACCGGATGGTCGTCAACGAGGACGACTTCAAGCAGGCTCTGCGCGAGGTCGAGCCGAGCGCGATGCGCGAGGTTCTCGTCGAACTCCCACAAGTGACGTGGAAGGAGGTCGGCGGACTCAAGGACGAGAGACAGGAGGTCGAGGAAGCCATCGAATGGCCTCTTTCGTCGCCCGAGAAGTTCCAGCGTATGGGGATAGAGCCGCCAAAGGGCGTGCTTCTGTACGGACCTCCGGGCACGGGCAAGACGCTCATGGCGAAGGCTGTCGCAAACGAGACTGGTGCCAACTTCATCTCGATACGCGGACCGCAACTCCTTTCGAAGTGGGTGGGCGAGTCGGAGAAGGCGATACGGCAGACCTTCCGGAAGGCACGTCAGGTCGCACCCTGTGTCATCTTCTTCGACGAACTCGACTCGCTCGCACCGTCACGTTCGGGTGCGGGTGAGTCGCGTGTCTCGGAACGCGTCGTAAACCAGCTACTCACAGAACTCGACGGTCTCGAAGAGCTTGAAGACGTGATGGTCGTCGCGGCGACGAACAGACCTGACATGATAGACCCCGCGCTCATACGTTCGGGCAGGTTCGACAGGCTCGTTCTCTTAGGCGCGCCGGACGAGGAAGAGAGACGCGAGATACTCAAGATACACACACGCGACGTGCCGATGGACGAGAACGTCAACTTAGACGAGGTCGCTGAGATAACGGAGGGTTACGTCGGAAGTGACCTCGAAACTATAGCGCGCGAAGCCGCGCTGATAGCCCTACGCGAGGACGAGGAGGCGGAGTCTGTCAAGATGCCTCACGTCCGGTCGGCACTCGAAAAGGTGCGTCCGACGATAACCGACGACATAATGGAGTACTACGAGGAGATGAAGGAGGAGTTCGAGGGCGGAAACGCCCAGATGAAGAGCGGAAGACGCGACTCGTACATAGGGTTCCAGTAGGGGAGCAGAGAGGTAGTGGTCGCTCTTGCTCGAAAGGGCGCGTGAAGCCGGATACTCCGTCGTAGAGCCTTTCGTCGAGTTCACGGCACGCCGTGGCGTGACGCCGAACGAGGTGACAGTCTTCTCGCTCTTCATCGCCTTCGTCGCGGGCACGCTACTCTACGCCGCGACGCCTGTCGCATACGCTGCCGCAGCCGCTCTCGTCGTCCTGAACGGATTCTTAGACCTGCTCGACGGAGAGCTCGCGCGCCGAACCGACACCGCGACGGAGCGCGGCGACCTGCTTGACCACGCCGTCGACAGATACGCCGACGCAGTCGTCGTCGCCGGTGCGTCAGCGGGTATAGGCGCGTGGGCTGTCGGCTTCTTCGCAGTCTCTGGCGTCATCTTAGACGCCGACGCGGGCACGAAGGCACAGGCAGTCACCGGCGGACGTATGTACGGCGGTATCCTGACGCGCGCCGACATCTCCGCACTCGTCGTCTTGGGCGCGCTTTCGTCCGCGGCAGGTCTCGACGCCCTCGGCTACGAGCCTTTCCTGCTCGTTCTCGTCATGCTCGCAGTCGGAGGGCACGCGACGGCGGTACAGCGCGCTTTGACGGTGGCGAGACTCGCACGAGAATGAGACGTCTCCGGTTATCCGTCGTCTACACGTACGTGCTCGACAGAAATCTTCGGTACTCCATGCTCACTCGGTTCAAGAGAAGCAAAGTCGGCGTCGTTCGTCAGGAATGTAGGTTCGTGTTCGACGTGTTCGAAAACTATCATTCGCTTACTGTCTCAGCAGTCTCACGTTTCTCGTCCAACGCCTCGTCTACTCTCTCGGTGTCGGCTTTCTCGCGGAGTTCCGCCAGACGGTTGTGTAGCTCCTTGTCGTCAAGATCCGACCGTTCCGCACGGGCTATAATCCGTTCCATCCGGAGCACTGCGACTGCAGGGTCTTCGTGGAGGCGTTCGAGATGTTCTCGGCACGCCGCTCTGACGAACTCGCTTTTATTGGTGTAGATACCAGTCTCCTCAACGAACCTCTCAATCTCCGAGTCGAGTTCGTCCGGGAACTTGACGCTGACATGCGCGTACTCCATATCTGGTAATACTATGGTATCACAACATCTTTAGAGTTGCGGCACGCGACGGCGTACAGCGCGCTTGGACTGTGGCGCGCCTCTACGACAACAGATAAAAGCCGTCGGCTTTTCTCGTTATAGTATGAACGACCGTCCCCCTGAGGAGACCGTGCCCGAGTACGCTATCCTCGGATGCGGAAGCGTCGGGCACGTCGTTGCGACGAGGCTACACGAACAGGGCGAAGACATAGTCATATTCGACAAGGACGCTTCGCGCGTCGAGGCTCTGCGCGACCAAGACATGAACGCCGTCGAGCGCGACATAACAGACCCTGAGATACCACAGCTAATCGCTGGCACGCCCGTCGCTCTGATACTCACGAGCTTCGTCGACGACAACAAGACTGCACTCAGGAACCTCAAGGAAGACAATCCAGACCAGTACGTCATCGTACGCGCTACCGACCCCGTGTCACACGACGAACTCGAAGAAGAAGGCGCGGACGAGGTCATAAACCCTCCGCAGGTCATCGCCGAGAGCGCGCTCCGCGCCCTCGAAGCCGGAGAGATGGAGAACCGCGTCGAACGCCTCCTAAACGTCATCGAAAGCTCCGACAGCCTCGTAGTCGTGATATACAGAAGCTTCGAACCCGACGAGATAGCGAGCGCGCACGCGCTCATGTCGGTCGCGGAGGAACTCGGCGTCGACACCGAGGTCGTCTACTGCGGGAGTCAGATGCATCAGCGCAACGTCGCTTTCGCAAACCTGCTCGACCTAAACATCGGCACCGAGGAAGGTATAGAGGAGTTCGATACCGTGGCGGTCATAGGCGGTGCCGACGTGTTCGACGAGGCGGGCTTCGACGCCGAGATAGTGATAGACCACAACCCGACCGAGGGCGGCGTCGAGGCGGAGTACACCGACATACGGTCGAACGTAGGTAGCACGTCCACGATACTCACCAAGTACCTGCAGGAGGCTGACGTAGACGTGCCGCCGACGGTACACACCGCGCTTCTGCACGGCATACGTTCGGAGACATCGTACTTCCGTAGGAACACGACGCCCGCCGACCTCACCGCCGCGGCGTACCTCTTCCCCTTCGCTGACAAGGACCTACTCGAACAGCTCGAATCACCTTCGATGTCGGGCGAGGAGTTCGGCGTCCTCTCCGAGGCTATACGTAGCAGGGAGGTCATCGGCTCCCATCTCGTCTCGAACGTCGGCTTCCTCAACAGCCCCGACGCACTCACGTGGTCTGCCGAGACGTTGCTCGACCTCGAAGGCGTCACGACGACCGTGGTCTTCGGAGTCTCGGAAGACACTATACACGTGGCAGGGAGGTCGAAAGACGCCCGCGTCAACCTATCCGACGTACTCGAAGAAGCGTTCGGCGACGAGGCTGACACCGTAGGTCACTCCGACGAAGCGCGCGCGTCGGTGCCGCTTGGCATATTCAGAACCGTCAACGAAGAAGACGACGACCGCGAGGTGCTGCTAGAACTCGTGGACGAGACAGTAAAGACGAAGCTGTTGGACGCTATGAACGTCGAGGACGAAGACTGAGTCTACGATTCACGTGCCCTGAGACGTTCTATTATGTCCTTTATTATCACTATGTCGCCGACCGCGCTGACCCAGCGGTACGGTATTATGACGCCCTTGTCGCCTCCTGTTTCGAAAAGCTCCTCGTTCGAGTCGCCGAGAGCGAGTCCTGAAATACGTCTCTCGTCTATGTCTAACTGCACGTCCTCTATACGTCCTATGAATACGCCGTTGTTCGAGTAGACGTCCCTCCCAACGAGCCGGGTTATCTCGTCCTGCATATCTGCCAAAAATGCTCGGCACAAATTAAACCCATCGGTCAAGTCTGAAGAGTTTTATAATCTCCGGCACGTACCTGCCCATCAATGGCTGGATTTTCGACACCGTTAGGGCTTCTCGCGTTAGGCGCGCTCGTGCCGCTCATACTCCTCTACATCTTACAGCCCGACCCCGAAAAGCTGAAGGTACCGACTATGGAGTTCCTGCCGAACATCGACGAAGAGGGCGGCACCAACCCTGTCCTCGAAAAGCTCAGACGTAATCTTCTCCTTCTACTGCAGATAGCCGTACTCATACTCGCCGCGCTCGCGCTCGGCGCGCCGTTTATCGAGGTGACACAGAGCGAAGCCGCCGAGGAGACCGTTATCGTCTTAGACGCGACAGCGAGCATGGCTGTCGAGGACGGCGGCGACACGAGGTTCGAACGCGCCGTCGAGCACGCCGCCGACGAGGTTACAGGCACGACCTCGGTGGTAGTCGTCGGCTCGTCCACGAACGTGGTCGTCGAAAGAGGGTCGGC
>JAQZDD010000358.1 GCA_028751055.1 Euryarchaeota archaeon Ods04
CCGCCCTCCGCGCGTACTCGTCGAGAACCGTCGCCGCATCCGCCACCATCTTTTCGCGCGTCTCGTCGTCGAACGGTATGCTGCCTTCGGTCACCTGCACGTGCTCGGAACTCCGGGGGTCGACGACGTGAAGGAGCGTGAGACTTGCGTCGGCGAACTCTTCGAGCGCGAACTCGAAAGCCTTCTCCGACTCGTCGGAGCCGTCGAGCGGTACCAAGACGTGTTTCTTCATGCCCGTTCTTGTGACCTTAGCAGGAAAACGGTGTCGCAGTCAGTGCCGCGGTCAAGGAGGCTTCCCGAAGGGCACGATGTAGAGCGGCTCGGTTTCGATGCCCATCGCAGAAGCGACGGCTTCGTCGGAGAACGCGCCGACGGGACAGCTAACCATGCCGCGTTCCTCACATACGAGATGGACGTTCTGTGCGGCGTGCCCCGCTTCCATGTGGACGTAACGCTCTCCGTGGCGCGGGTACTCGCGTGTCGTTATCGCGTAGTCGGCTGTCATAACGACCGAGACGGGCGCGTCTCGCACGACGTTCTGTCCTCCTGCCGCTGCTACGAGTTCGTCTCGTACCGACGATGCGGTATGCTCCTCGACTGCGTGCGGTTCGGCGTCGGGTACGTAACGGTAGACGCCCGCGCCGAGAGTCTCGCATCCGTCTCGGCGCGCCTCCAGAAAGACGGTGAGCGGGTAGGTCGCGCCCGCGCTCGGTGCGGCACGCATCTCGACGCCGTCGCGTTGGTGTGTCACGCCCTGCGCCGACCAGAGAGCCTGCGCGACATCGGTTTCATCGAGCGGTTCGTCGGCGAAAGACCGACGGCTCTCCCTGTCAGCGACTGCGCGCGACACGGTTTTGCGTCCCTCTGTGTCGGCTTCGGGTAGCTGGTGCATGTCCGTTCTACGGACGCCGTCGACAAAAGCCCGGCGTCGGTGCTCAGAGACCGAGAACGTCGGCGTTTTCGTCGAGTATCTCGCTCAGAGAGACGTTCTTCTCTTCGAGTTCGTAACGTACACGCACCACGGGAACGTCGACATCGACGACACGGCTCAGGTCGTGCGGCGTGCCCGAGACGACGAGGTCGGGTTCCGCGTTCCTTATCGTCTCTTCGAGTTCACGTATCTGTCCGTCGCTGTACCCCATCGCGGGCAGAACGTCTTCTAAGTGCGTGTACCTCTCGAAGACACGTGCCAGCGAACCGACGGCGTGCGGACGAGGGTCGATAACCTCCGCGCCGTTCTGACGCGCCGCGATAAGCCCCGCTCCGTAGGGCGCGTCGCCGTGTGTCAGCGTAGGTCCGTCTTCAACAACAAGAACGCGCCTCCCCGCAATTTCGTGGTCGCCTTCAATGGTAACGACCGAGTTCGCATGCACCACACGCGCGTCGGGGTTGGTGGCGCGGACGTTCTCCTCGACCGTGCGTATGCCCTCCTCTTCGGCTGTGTTCTCCTTGTTTATGATTACGTAGTCGGCGATACGCAGGTTCGTCTCGCCCGGATGGTAACGGAGTTCGTCGCCCGCGCGGTGCGGGTCGGTGACTACGAAGTGCAGGTCGGGGACGAAGAACGGCAGTTCGTTGTTGCCGCCGTCCCAGACGATGATGTCGCCCTCCTCCTGTGCGTGTTCGAGAACGTCTACGTAGTCGACTCCGGCGTAGACGACGTGCCCGCGTTCGACGTGTCCTTCGTACTCCTCGCGTTCCTCTATAGTGGCGTCGGCTTCGTCTATGTCGTCCATCGACGCGAAACGCTGTACGCGCGACTTGACGAGGTCGCCGTACGGCATAGGCTGTCTGACGACGACGACCTTGGCACCGCGCGAGTCG
>JAQZDD010000264.1 GCA_028751055.1 Euryarchaeota archaeon Ods04
GAGGGACGGCGTCGTCTCGGCGAAGAACATGCGCGCCGACCACCGGTACGAGGCTATCGACAACTACTACCTCAAACGTGTCTGCGAACCCGTCAACGTCTCCGTGCCGGGTGCCGACATGTCGTTCTCGTCGATACTCGTAGAGTCTCTAGCAACCTCAATACAGCCCCATCACCAGATACCGAACGCCGAGGAACTTCCGCGTTACTACAACACGGCTTCGCGGACGATGGCACCCGTTCTCGCGCTCACGACCAACTCGCCGTTCCTGCCGCCCGACCTGTACGACGACCCCGATATGGACGAGTCGTTCCTTGACGAGACCTACCACGAACTCCGCGTGCCCGTCTTCGAGCAGTCGGTCAACCCGCCCGGAGAGTACAACGACAAGAAGGTGCGTTTCCCGCGTGACGTGAACCGTACGGAGGACATGCTCGACAAGATTCTGGAAGACCGCACCTACTCGCCGTTCCTGCGTGAGTGGGAGGCGGACGGCACGGACGCCGACGTTGCTGAGGATGAGGACGGCGGCAGAGAGGCGGTTACGGAGTACACCGACAACTTCTGGGAGTTCGAGCATAAACGCGGCACCTACTGGCGTTGGCTCCGTGCCGTCATAGGCGGCGAGTCGGTAAGCGAAGCGAACGACGAGAGGTCGATACGTCTCGAATACCGTCCTCTGCCGACACAGCCTAGCGTACGCGACACGGTAGGTCTGCAGGCTCTCGTCTCGGGCTTTCTGGCGGGCATGGCTGTCGACAACCATCCGCTTCCGTCTCTCGAATGGGAGAAGGCGCGCGAGTCGTTCTACAACGCAGTCGAGAACGGTATTGAGGCGGACATAGCGTGGGTCGACGAGGACGGAAACGTGACCTACGACAAAGAGGTCATCTACGACGAACTGTTCCGTTACGCCCGCCTCGGTCTCGAAGGACACGGCGTCGGCGAGGAGACGTACGAGAGGTACGTCGAACCTCTGCGGACGCGGTGGGAGGAACGTACGACACCGAGCGTCTGGAAGATAGAGCGCGTGCGCGAGAACATGCAGGACGGCGAGACGTTCGAGGAGGCTGTACACGACATGCAGAGGGAGTACATACGTATGTCCGACAAGCACGACACGTTCGCTGACTGGATATGAGCGACGGCACGGACGAGACAGACGGGACGAACCGCCACCGTGTCCTTGACGCCGTCCTTGACGAGGTCAGCCCTTCCGACGACGAACGCGCCACTCTGCGCGACGCCTACGAGGCGGTGCGCGAACGTGCTCTCGCCGCGCTGGAGGACGAAGGCGTCGACGGCGACGTCACGCTCGTCGGTAGCGCGGCGCGCGACACGTGGCTGTCGGGCGACCGTGACATCGATGTCTTTCTGCTCCTGCCGCCGTCGCTCGAACGCGATGAGTTCGAGACGGTCGGTCTGAACGTCGGCAAGGAAGTCTTTCCGGACGGCACCGTCGAGTACGCCGAGCATCCTTACGTACAGGGCAACGAGGGCGGCTACGATGTCGACATCGTCCCGTGCTACGACCTCGACTCAGCGGAGGAACTCCGAAGCGCTGTCGACCGCACGCCGTTCCACAAAGAGTACGTCCGGAAGGTCGCGGAGGAACACGACGGCTTCGGCGACGAGGTCCGTCTCCTCAAGGCGTTCGCGCGCGGCGCGGGCGTCTACGGGAGCGACCTACGCACACGTGGATTCAGCGGATACCTCTGCGAGCTTTTCGTCCACCACTACGGCGACTTCTCGTCGGTCTTGGAGGCGGCGGCGGACTGGACGCCTCCCGTGCGCGTCGAGTTCGAGGAGCCGACCAAAGAGTTCGACTCACCTCTCGTTGTCATCGACCCAGTAGACCCGTCGCGGAACGTCGCTTCCGTGGTGAGCCAAGACGCTTTCGCGCGTTTTGTGGATGCGGCACGCGGCTGGCTCGACGCGCCCGACGAGAGCTTCTTCTTCCCAAAGGAACCTGAGCCGATAGACGCCGACGAACTCATCGAGACGCTGGAGGAACGCGCCACACGTCTCATCGCTGTCGTCTTCGACGCGCCCGACGTTGTCGACGACCAGCTATACCCGCAGTTACGGAAGACGCGCAGGTCGCTCGTCGAAGAACTCGAACGCAAGGGGTTCGACATAGTGCGCTCCCGAGTCTTCGCCTCCGAGAACGACGCCTCTGGAGGCGGTGGTCGCGCCGTCGTCTTAGTCGAGGCTAACGTCGGCGAGCAGTCTCGCGTCGAAAAACACGTCGGTCCGCCTGTGCACGTACGAGAGCACGCGACGGCTTTCGTCGAGAAGTACGAGGGCGACGACGCCGAGGAGAATGTCGTCGGACCGTACATCGAGGACGGACGTTACGTCGTCGAACGCGACCGCGAACACACGACGGTCGAGGGCTTCGTCCGTTCAGACGACTTCTTCGGCGTCGGAATGGGAAAAAACGTCGAGACGAAGGTGCGTGACGGATACGATGTTCTTGTCGGAGAGGACTGTGCTGTCCTTTTGGACGAGTTCGGCGTCGAGCTGGCGCGGTACTTCGACCCTAAGACGCCTTCCGGGTAGTCTGTCGGCTAGAGAGTAGTCCGTTCAACGAGTGAACTTGAAGTCGAGGTTAAGCCAGCCTTCGTCATCGTCCTCGA
>JAQZDD010000370.1 GCA_028751055.1 Euryarchaeota archaeon Ods04
CGAAGCCTGACATTGAGCGAACCGAAGGTTCGCGTATGCTCACGAATTCCGTAGGAATTCGAGACAAGCCCTCGAAGTCCGCCGGACTTCGAGACTGCTAACAGGTCTCTCGGAAATCGGAGATTTCCGACGATTCGCGTGGATCTTCGATTCACGAGACAGCGGGTTACGGTGGATGGGAAAGCCCGGATTTGAACTTTGGTCGTTCCGTTCGCTGTGCTCACTCCACTCACGAGTTCAAATCCTTGTTTCCCATTCCTTCGTCCGCTACGCTCCCTCAGTCATGGGAAAGCCCGGATTTGAACCGGGGTCAACACGTCCCAAACGTGCTAGGATACCAAGCTACCCTACTTTCCCGTGACTGCGATAGTGGCTCTCAGGTCATGTGCCTTTCGGAACCTATCTCAGAACTTAGTCTTTCGAGATGGGAGGCGACGGAAGATATATGAAGTTGTCTTTCGTTAGTAGAAACGTATGTTAGGGGACAGAAAAAACGTATTCAAGATTTCGTTGGTAGTCACGCTCGCCGTGCTGTTGGTCGTATCGGTTGGAACAGCAGCAGGGGCATCGCATATGGACGGGGAGGACGGAGAGCTACGCGTCGTGCACGCGTCACCCGACGCGCCGAACGTCGACGTGTACGTAGACGGTGACGCAGTCTTAGAGGATGTCGCGTTCAAGGACGTTAGCGGCTACCTCGAACTGCCGCGCGACACGTACGAGATAGAGGTGACGGCGGCGGGAGACCCCGACGCCTCGGTCTTCAACGAGGATGTCGAGGTAGGTGAGGGTGCGTTCACCGCGCTCGCAATAGGTGAACTCGACGACGACACAGAGGTGCCGTTCACCGTGGACGTGCTCGAAGACGACAACAGCATGACGGCTGTGGGTGAAGCGCGCGTCCGTGCCGTGCACGCGTCGCCCGACGCGCCCGATGTCGACATAACAGTCGGGGAGGGCGAACCGCTGTTCGAGAACGTCGGCTTCGGTGAGTCGGGCTACGTCGAGGTACCGGCTGGCGAGTACACGCTCGAAATACGTGTCGCGCAGGACGACGCCGACGGTGATGTCGTCACGACGTTTGACCTAGACGCTGAGGCGGGTACTGTCTACACAGCGTTCGCCGTCGGCTACGTCGAACCCGACGAAGCACCCGCGGACGAGCCGTTCGATGTCGTCGCCGTCGTTGACGCAGAGCCGGGTGAATCGGTCGAGACAGCAGTGACGTTCGAGGACCAGACAAGCGACGGTGACTCGGTCGTCGTCGCCGAGTCGTCGCACAGCGAAGAGTATGTCGTTGTGATACACGAGGACGACGAAGGTGAACCGGGTGACATAATCGGACATAGCGGCGACCTTGAGGCAGGCGTCAACGAAGACGTTACGGTGACGCTCGACGAGACTCTCGAAGAGGGCGAGCACACGCTTCATGCTATGCTCCATGAGACCGACGATGAGGACGACTGGGGACCGTCGCTGTCCGTGGATGACGAGACGGTCGTCGACTCCGCGGTCGTGACGGTCGAAGTAGACGACGATGACGAGGTCGCAGACGAAGAAGAAGGTCTGCCCGGCTTCACAGTAGTAGCGGCTCTCGTCGCGTTGCTCGGTGCGGCGTTCATGCTCGCACGCCGCGACGGATAGACGAGTTCGGACCTTCTTTTTCGACGGCTATCCGTAGCGTAGCCAAAGAGCAAAGTAGACAGCGCGCCATCCGTATGTATGCTCAGCAAAGGAGACTCCGCTCCC
>JAQZDD010000228.1 GCA_028751055.1 Euryarchaeota archaeon Ods04
CACTCGTCGAAGACGCCGACCCGACAGACGACATACCGTTCGACGTAATGGCACGCAGGTTCGGTCCGGAGGAGGGCGACGGTATCGAGATATCACACGGGAAGCCCGACGGACGTTTCCCGTCCCTTGGACGTGGCGAGGTTGTATCCGTCGACACCGACGACCGCGAAGTCGTCGTGGAGCGTCAGATAACGTCCTCAGGGACGTACGACGCGCTAGGCGTCGAACGCGAGGAGGGCGACATCGCAAGGACACGTTTCGAAGAAGGTGCGCGTGCGTACGCGACGGTCTACAAGTCGGCAGACGGCGAAAAGAAAGGCACGTACATCAACATCTGCACTCCTGTCGAAATCTTCCCCGACGCCGTACGTTACATCGACCTCTACGTCGACGTTATTGAGGTAGACGACGAGACGCGAACCGTCGACGAGGACGAACTCGCCGAAGCCGTCGAGAAAGGTCTCGTACCCGAAGAACTCGCAGAGGAGGCGCGCGAAGTCGCCGAACGCGTCGAGGAAGGTCTCTGAGCCGGTCTTCTTTCTTTCGGCAATCCGACTGTCTCGACACAACATAAAGAATTTTATAGGTGAGATTCCATTCTCACTCCATGATAGACAGGAACAGTATTTTACGTCGTTTCGAAGAAGAAGGCGCGGAGCTGATGCGTGTCGTCGGAGAACGCATACCTGTTTTCGCCGACGTTCTCGAAAGCGACGAGGAAGTTCTCGTCCTTATCGACCTTCCGGGGTGTGAGAAACACAGCATAGACCTGACGTACGACGACAGCATGGGCGTCGGTGACGAAGGTGGAGTCCTCAAGGTGGAGGCGAGACGCGTAAAGCCCCTTGAAGAGGGCTTCAAGTACCTCGCCGAAGCGCGCTCCGACTTCGTGCGCGGCAAGGTTCCCGTCCCCGCTGAGGTCGACTACACCAAGTCGGAAGCGACATACGAGAACGGACTTCTCAGGGTTAAGCTACCCAAGAGTCAGACGAGCGAGATAGATCTGAACTGACGAGTTAGCCGCTACTAGATGGTGTGGGCTTACTGGCGGCTTGTAAAGGCACTCTTTCTGTTCCTACCTCTTGCGTTTACGTACGCACGCGACCGTAACAGATGGCTCCTCTTCGGTCGGAGCCGTGACGTCACACCGAAACGACAGCGTAAGCGCGCACGCAAGCTCAAGGACACGCTCATCGCGCTCGGACCGACGTACATAAAGCTCGGACAGGTTTTGTCGACGCGCCCCGACATCCTTCCGCGTGCGTACATAGACGAACTCACGGAGCTGCAGGACGACGTGCCGCCCGCGCCGTACGAAGAAGTCAAGGGGATAATCGAGGAGGAGATAGGTCATCCCGACGAGGTCTTCGACACGTTCGAACGCGACGCCCTCTCGGGTGCGTCGCTCGGTCAGGTGCACGTCGCGTACTACAAGGGCGACAAGGTCGCTGTCAAGGCACGCCGTCCCGGCGTCGAGAGCCTCGTCCGCGCCGACCTGCGTGTCCTCAACATCTGTCTGCCCGTCGTCCGGCGCGTGGCACGTCTCATGGGAGAGGAGCCACACGCTGACTCGCTCGAAGGTCTAGCCGACGACTTCGAGAGACGTATCAAGCAGGAGATGAACTACAGGCGCGAGAGGTCGATGCTCGAAGAGATACGCGGGAACTTCGAGGGCGACGACCGCGTGAGAATCCCCCGAAGCTATCCCGAAATCAGCACGGAGGGCGTCTTAGTTCTCGAATACGTCGAAGGCATAAAGATAAACGACGTACGGAGACTCGAAAGGTACGGACACGACACGAAGGAGATAGCCAAGAACTTAGAAAAGACGTACCTCAAGATGACTCTCGTCGACGGTGTCTTTCACGGCGACCCTCATCCCGGCAACCTTGCTGTGAACGCCGACGGTCAGATAGTTCTCTACGACTTCGGTATGAGCGGCAGGCTTTCGCCGTCGCTACAGGACACTCTCGTCGACTTCTACCTCGCCGCCTCGAAAGGCGACGCCGAGGCTGTCGTCGACGCAATGATGGAGATGGGGACGCTTGACCGCGACGTTGACCGCGACCTGATTGTCGAGGTGGTTGAGGTCGCAATCGAGGACTACTCTGGCGGCGACGTGGACGAGATACGGATACAACAGCTCATGAACGAGATAGAGGAGACGATATACGAGTATCCGTTGCGTATCCCGTCGTACATCGCGCTCGGTCTCCGTGTCTCGACCATAGTCGAAGGCGTCTGTCTCGAACTCGACCCGGAGTTCGACTTCTTGGGTGTGGCACGCGAGTTCTTCATCGAAGAGGGCTACGTTCAGGAGGCAGCGCGTGGACAGGTCGTTGACGCATGGGAGGAGATACGCGAGGCTTTCTCTTCCGCCGTAAGGACGCCCGCAAAGTTCGAGAGGAGCCTCGACAAACTCGGACGTGACGACATAGAGGTCGTCGTCGATGTCGAGGACTCGCGCGACCACATAGAGAAGCTAGGCAAACGGCTTTCGTACGCTCTGGTTGCGAGCGCGGCGATAGTCGGCGCGGCAGTTCTGTCTTTGGGCGAGACGGGCTTCGCACCCTACCTCTTCGGCTTCGCTGTCATCGTCCTCTACCTCCTGCGCAGGTCTTTCAAGAAGAAGGACAGGATACGCGGACCGAGGTACTACGCAACGAGGCACGAAAGGGAAGACGACTGGGACGAGGACGACGGACGTTCTTACGGCGACAGCCGTCGATGAACGGGAAAAAGACGCCTCTACGGAAATCTTTTCTGTCTTTACCGTCTAACTCCGGCATGAAGGTCAAAGCTGACGACGGACGTATCTATCTGCCGAAGGAGCTACGCGACGAGTTCGGCGACGAGTTCGAGCTTATCGACAGGGGCGACAGGCTTGTTCTCGTTCCGATACCCGACGACCCTCTCGACGCTCTCCGTGAGGAAGCCGCGAAGAGCGAGAGGTCGGCGCGCGAACTCAAGGAGTTCGCTCTCTTCCCCTCCGAATAAGACACTGTCGTTTCGAGCGACTCCGACTACGAC
>JAQZDD010000144.1 GCA_028751055.1 Euryarchaeota archaeon Ods04
GGAGACGGAGCAGGTCTACGGACGCCTCGACACATCCCCCGAAGGACTTTCCTCGGACGAGGCTGAGAGACGGCTACGCCAACACGGAAGGAACGAGATAGAGACGAGTTCGGAGGTACGCCCTCTACGGATACTCCTCAACCAGTTCAGAAGTCCTCTCATCTACGTCCTCTTAGCCGCGACGGCTGTCACTCTAGCAACGGGGCACTACACCGACTCGGCTGTTATAGCCGCCGTCCTTGTTCTCAACGCGACTCTCGGCTTCGTTCAGGAGTACCGCGCGGAAAACGCCATGCTTGAACTCATGGCTTTAGTCTCACCGCGCGCCAAGGCTGTAAGGGACGGCGAACGCGTTACGGTGCAGAGCGCGGAACTAGTCCCGGGCGACGTTGTGCACGTCGAGTCGGGCGACTTCGTGCCAGCCGACGTACGCCTTTTCGACACGCGCGAACTCCGTGTCGACGAGTCGATGCTGACGGGCGAGTCGGAGCCTGTCGAGAAGAACACCGAAGCCGTCGACGCCGCCGCAGTCGTGGGCGACCGTAGATGTCTCGCGTACATGGGAACCGCCGTCGTCTCGGGCAGGGGGCGAGGCGTCGTCGTCGCAACGGGCGATAACGCAGAGATAGGCACGATAGCCTCCGAGATACGTGGCGTGGAGCGCGCCGTGACACCTCTCCAGAGACGGATGCACGGCTTCTCGAACCGTATGAGCGCGGCTATACTCGCCCTCGCCGTCGTCTTAGTAGCGGCTGGCGTCGTAAGGGGTGCGGAGCCTGCCGACATCTTCATGCTCGCAGTCGCCATGTCCGTCGCCGCGATACCCGAAGGTCTACCCATAGTTATGACGGTCGCGCTCGCAGTCGGCGTCCGTAAGATGGCTTCGCGCAACGTCGTGGTGCGCAGACTACCAGCCGTCGAGACCCTCGGTAGCTGTACGACGATAGTCACCGACAAGACGGGCACGCTCACGGAGAACAGGATGACGGTACGCCGTCTCTCGCTTTCCGACGGACGTAGCTACGAGGTCACGGGCACGGGTTCGAGCGTGAGCGGCGACTTCGTCTTGGAAGGCGGATACGGAGCCGAGGGGGACGGTAGAGGTACGTCCGCGGACGCCGCGCTCAGGAAGGCACTCGAAACCGCTGTTCTGGCGAACGAAGCCGACGTTTCTGTCGACACCGACGGCAAGGTGGTCACGCAGGGAGACCCGACGGAGACCGCTCTCTTAGTCGCCGCGGGTAAGGCGGGCGTCTGGCGCGAAGACCTCGTTTCGAGGTATCCCGAACTCCGTCAGATACCGTTCGAGTCCGACAGGATGTACGGCGCGTCGCTCCACGAAGTCGACGGCGAAGGCGTCTGGTTCGTGAAGGGCGCGCCCGAACGTGTCTTGGAGATGTGCGCCGACGCCGATGAAGACAAGATGCGTGAGGAAGCCGACTCCATGGCTTCTGAGGGTATGCGTGTGCTCGCCGTCGCCGCAGGCACCGACGACGCTACCGACGGCGAACCGCACGGACTCGAACTCGTCGGTCTCTTCGGGATGCTTGACCCACCGCGCGCCGGTGTCACGGACTCGATAGAGGCGTGCCACAAAGCAGGTGTACGTGTGATGATGGTGACGGGCGACCACGCCTCGACGGCACTCGCGGTTTCGAAGATGGTCGGAATCGTGGAGGCTGACGCGGGGATAGAAGATGTCGTTACTGGTGTCGAGATGGATGCCATGGACGACGCCGAACTCACCGAGAAACTGAAACACGGACACGTCTTCGCACGCGTAAGCCCGAGCCAAAAGCTCCGTATCGTCTCGCTCCTACGCGCCTCGGACGAGGTGGTGGCTGTGACGGGAGACGGCGTCAACGACGCGCCCGCGCTCAAGTCGGCGCACATAGGCGCGGCGATGGGTAGCGGCACCGATGTCGCAAAGGAAGCTAGCGAGATGGTAGTCTCCGACGACAACTTCACGAGCGTCTACGCCGCCGTCGAGGAAGGGCGGACAGCGTTCTCCAACATACGCAAGGCTACCCATTTCCTCCTCTCGACGAGCGTCGGCGTCGTGATAGCCGTGCTCGCGGTCTTCGTCTTAGGTGCCGCAGGCGTCTTTCCGGCACATCTCGGAGCCGTACCGCTGCTCATGCTACCCGCACAGATAATCTGGCTCAACGTCGTCACTAACGGGATACAGGACATCGCACTCGCCTTCGAACCCGGCGAGGAGTCGCAGTACACCGCACCTCCGAGAGACACCGACGAAGGTCTGCTGTCGTACGCGATGGCTGAGCGCACAGCCGTCGTCGGGGTTGCTATGGCTGTCGTCGCCGTCGTCGTCTTCACGTGGGAACTCGACAGAGGCTCCTCACTCGCGTACGCACAGGTCTCGACGCTTACGGCACTCGTAGTCTTCAAAGCCCTGCACGTCGGCACCTGCAGGTCGGAGACGCTCGGGGTTCTGGAGAAGGACCCGTTCTCGAACCGTGTCCTCTTCTTAGGCTCTGCTACCGCGCTCGCGGTGCACGTAGGCGCGCTCTACTGGTCGGGCACACAGGCGGTTCTTAGCTTCGAGCCACTCACCGGCACGTCATGGGTCGTCGTCTTTCTTCTGGCACCCATAGCAGTCGTCGTGACCGAACTCCACAAGAAGCTTAGATGACATACGACGTACGACGTTCTCACCGAACGGTACCGATGACCACGTTTTAACTTCCGTTGACACGAAATTTCCGTGTGTCGAACATCGAACCGGAAGACGGCTCCTTCGCACGTACGGTCGTCTCGTCCGCGCCGAACTTCTCGGACAAGAGACGAAGGACGACGCTGAACAGCAACGGTAACAGAACCTTAACCGTATGCAGGACTTAGACGAGGAAAGTTCCGACACGGAGAGCTGGCACGCCGAACCTCTAGAAGAGGTCTACAAACGTCTCGAAACCTCGGCGGAAGGACTCTCGTCGGAGGAAGCGAGCGAACGTCTCGAACGTGAAGGTCTCAACGAGGTCGAGGCAGAGGAAGGTACGTCGCCCTTAGAGATTTTCATCGAACAGTACAAGACTGCGTTAATCTGGGTGCTGATAGTCGCCGCCGTCGTGATGGCTGCGGTAGGTCACACGATAGACGCGGGTGTAATCGCTGGAGTCGTCGTCTTTATCACCGTCTTCGGATTCCTTCAGGACTACCGCGCCGAGCAGAGCATACAGGCACTCAAGGAGATGTCGACGACGTACGCTACCGTCCTGCGCGACGGCGAGAAACGTGAGATAGACGCCAAGAACGTCGTACCCGGCGACGTCGTCTTCTTCTCGTCGGGCGACATCGTACCCGCCGACGCGCGTATCGTCGAGGAAAACAACCTCCGCACCGACGAAGCCGCTCTGACGGGCGAGAGCGTCGGCGTCTCGAAGGAACCCGGTGTCGTCGACGAGGACACGTCGCTTGCCGAGCGAGACAACATGGTCTACAAGGACACTGTCGTCGAACGCGGCTCCGGAAAGGCGGTGGTGGTCGAGACAGGTCCCGGCTCCGAGATAGGTCAGATAGCGACGGCACTCGGCGAAGCGGAGGAGCGCGACACGCCGTTTCAGACTGAGATGAACCGTCTCGGGAAGATAATCGCCGTCGGTGTGGTCGGTGTCGTCGCCGTCATCGCCTTTACCGAACTCGTCGTCGGCGATACACCGCCGCTCACCGTCTTCCTCACTGCGGTCGGTGTCGCAGTCTCCGCAGTCCCCGAAGGACTTCCCGCCGTCGTCACGCTCTCGCTCGCCTTAGGTGCGCGACGTATGGCTGAGAAGAACGCTCTCGTACGCCGCCTCCCTATCGTCGAAGCTCTCGGCTCCGTCGACGTTATCTGCACCGACAAGACGGGAACGCTCACAGAGGAGGAGATGACCGTCACGCGGATACACGCCAACCGTGAGAACTACGAGGTGACTGGAACGGGGTACGGCACAGAGGGTGAGTTCCGCCGCGACGACGAGACGGTCGAGACGGAACGCGTCGCGGAGGTGATGCGGTGCGGCATGCTCTGCAACAACGTCGAGATAGGCACGCGCGAGAGACGAAGACGTGAGGCGAGCACCGACGGTGGGAACCCCGAAACAGAGGCAGGGGCGGAGACTGAGACGGAGACAGGGGCGGTCGCCTCCGAAAGCGATGAAGACAGAGAGAAGGACGCTACGGAA
>JAQZDD010000326.1 GCA_028751055.1 Euryarchaeota archaeon Ods04
GACGTTGACGAAACACGGCGACATGAGTATGGCGGACTCGCCGACGTACGCGCCGTCACGTATGACCGTCCCGTCGGGAGTGTTACGTGTGCCTTTCTTGAGGAACTCCGACGTGTCCTTGAGTTCGAACTTGTCGTGGTAGGTGACGCCGCCGTATTCGAGTGCGCGGCTGTGTCTCTGGGAGAAGTTGAGCAGTATACCTTTCTTCACCCATTCGTTTGACTTCCATTCGCCTCCGCTTTTCTCCGCGGCGCGCACCCTCCCGTCGTTGAGCGCGTCCAAGAAGTCGTCCAAAAGCGATACTTCCGCGTCTCCTTCGTCCCAAGCTTCGAGTATCTCGTCCTTGAGTGCCATGTTCGGAAACTGTGTCGCTCGCCGAATAACCGTAACGGTTGGGTTAGGTCGGTACGGCTCTAAGGCTCCGCTCCTGATTCAAGTTCCTCCGCTGTCCTCTCGATGCCGTCGGCGGCGCGTCTGAAAAGCACCGAACGCAGGCTGTACTCTTCGTGGAAGCTACGTATCCATTCGTCGTCGGTGAACATAGCGGTCTGTAGCTCGCGGACGTCGTCGCTGAGTTCGTCGGTCACGCCCGCGAAGTACGCCGGCGACTCCTGTTTTGCGCGGGCGCACAGGTCGGCGTCGTAACTGACACCCGTCTCTTCGGCGACGTACTCGTACCACTCGACGTGCAAGACGGAGTCGCCAAGGACAGTACGGCGCGCGAAGGCGTCGAGCGATAGACCGCCGACGTACGCAGTCGCTGGCTTTCCGTCGACGAGGCAGTCGTTCGGATTTGAGTAATCGGGCGTACCGAGCCTCTCGCGCACCGTCGGGTAGGCGTGGTAGAACTCCCAGAAGCCGGTTTCGAGCGTGTCGGTGTAGATACCGGCGAGCTTGAGAATCTTCCTGCGGAGCGCGTGTGAAAGCCCGCGCATGAGCAACGCGTAGCCGCGCGGAAGCCACCGACCTATGGGCCACCAGTACTCGGCGTCGGCGACGAGCACCGCTCCTATCAGCGTCGCAACGTCGTCGGATACGTCTGTCCGTCCCTCCTGCATGGCACCGTGTGCCCTCTCAACCGTCTCTCCGAGCGAATGGCTCCAACCCATCGTGTCGGCGACGTCGACGAGGTATTCCGCGCCGAACCGGAAGTACGGTGCAGCGTCCTCCGGCTTGCGCAGCGCGCGCAGTCCGACGAGCTTCGCCGCTGTCATAGTCGAACTCCTTGCGCATCCACAATCAGGCTTTCTTATTTTTACCGCCGTCTTGTTCCGTCGAGAACCCATGGCTATTCCCACTCACGTTAAACTCTCGAATAGTTTATGTTCGACTGGTTACTATTATATGCATGGCTGACCTCAACGACCTCGGTCTGTCCGACTACGAGGCACGCGTCTACCGCGCGCTCCTCAGTGCGGGTTCGGCGACCGCGAAGGAAATCTCGCTAACGAGCGACGTACCCATGGGGCGTGTCTACGACGTGCTCGGAAGCCTCGAAAAGAACAGCCTCGTCAGGAGTCAGGCGGCGAGCCGTCCCAAGAAGTACGTCGCTGTCGAGCCGGAGACCGCGCTCGAAAGGCTGGTTGACGAGAAGAAACGTGAACTCAGGGAGGAGATGGAGAGGTACGAAGAGGTTGCCGACGACCTGACTGACGAACTCGAAGCCAAGGAGCCTGTCTCGGAGCGTTTCTGGACAGCAGCAGTCGGACCGGACGAGAGTCTCGAACTCCTTCTCGAAAGGCTCGAAGCCGCACACGGCTCGATATCGATGGTCACGGGCGACGTATCGCCACAGGTCGACCCCGACGACGTGGGCGGGATGGTTCTCGACCGTCTCGCCGAGAAGGTTAAGTCGGGCGTGCCCGTCAGGATACTCGCCTCCCCGACGCTTCTCTACCGTTTAGGTCCGGAGGTACGTGAGAGGTACGCCGACGTTCTCTCGAACCAGCCCGACTTCGAGATACGCACGATAGAGGACGTGCGCGGCACGTTCAACGTCATCGACTCCGTCGAGATATGTGTCGAGGTCGCAAACCCGCTTGCACCGAGTCAGGTTCTTGCGATGATAGACCTCA
>JAQZDD010000360.1 GCA_028751055.1 Euryarchaeota archaeon Ods04
ACCGACCTTCGGCGCTATGCTCATCTCGGGCAAGAGGGCGGCACAGGTCGCGCTTGACGAGCTTGAGGTGGACGCCGAGCCTGTCGAACTCACGACGAGAGCACCCGCGGACGACTGATACGCCAAAACACCAAACGTGGACTTAGACGCCGTACGTCTGTACAGCGCGCCGACGACGGTCGCCGACACGGACGAGATAGCGCGATGGCTCGGAGAGAGTACCGACGCTTCTGTAGAGACACGCGACCGTTTCCTCGGCGGACTGGACGACGAGACAGCCGACGAACTCGCCGAGGAGTTCGCACGCGCACGCGTCCTCTCGCCGTACGAGCGCGAGACTGGAAACACGATGACGGGCATCGTACGTTACGAGGAGCGCGCGCTCGAAAACCCCGAGCGGGCGGGCGGCGTCATCTACGACGGCTTCGCGGTGCAGCGCGCTCTGTACCCGCACGCCGTCGACTCCTCCGACGACGGGACGCTGAGCGTCGTCCTCTTAGACCGTGTGCTCGGAACTTGGGGCGACGACGGACGGTGGCACAAACGCGTCGTCGTACTCGGGCGTCCGACGCTCGTCTCGGTGCCCGGTCTTTACGAGGCACCCGCGAAGCCCGAAGCCTACTACAAAGAGAAGTCGAAGTACGCGATGACGGGCGACGTGCCGCCGCGCGAGTACCTCGAAAACAAGGTCGAGGGAGACTTCCTTGTGGAGGACGACCCGCGCACTACGGATGCTCTCAAGGGCTACGTCTTAGCTGGCTACCATTACACGACGACGGGCGATGCGTTCTGCGACGACGAACGGTGTCGCCTCTACGACGCCCACCGACAGGAGGACTTGGTGCGCGCGCAGTTACGCGAACCCGAGTTCTGTGAGGAGCACGCCGCTGTTTACGACACGGACAGCTAGCCGAGCAGCGCGTCTACGTCGGCGTGCTGTACCAGAAGCTCACGCACCGTCTCGACCGACGACGCGTCGGGCTTCCTGCCTTCCTTTACGACCTCCTCCATCTCGTTTACGGCGGAGAGAGTGTCGCGGCTTACCGAAAGGACGGGAACGCCTTTCTGCTGTGCTTTGCTGACGACCGCTGAGGGTGGCTCCAGACCGCCCGTGAGGACGATACACCGCACACCGGGTGCTTCGAGTGCCGCGCCCTGTACGTCTGCGCGGTCACTTCCCGTGACGACTACGGCGTCTTTGGTGCGTCGGAACTGACGTAGTGCCTCCTCGCCACTCATAGCACCGACCAAGAAACGTTCGACGTAGGCGTCCTCGTCGGCGTCGGTCAGCGCGGCGGCGTTGAGTCTCTCGCGCAGGTCGGCGACCGTCACGCCGGTTATCTCGCGTTTCCACGGAAGGACGCCGTGCACCGGAACGCCGCGCTCTTCAAGGAAAGGAACGAGAGTGCCCTCCACGTCGTCGAAGTCCTTGCCTTTGACTGCGTTGAAGACGACACCCTCGACACGGTCGCCGAAAGCTTCGACTGCGGCGAGAACGTCGTCGGTGCTGTAGTAGCCGTCGAAGTCGGCGACAAGTATCACACGCGCGTCGAGCGTCTCCGCTACGTCGGCGTCGGTCATGTCGACGGTTCCGCCCGTCGTGTAGACATCGCCGCCCTCAACGAAGACGGCGTCGCGTCCTTCGGCGATACCTTCGTAAGCAGCGGCGACCTCCTCGTGCAGTTCGTCCACGTCGACCTTTCCGCCTACAGCCTGCTCCACGAACGTCGGCGAGTAGACGACAGGCTCCATCTCGTGTATCTCGTCTTCGACGCCCAAGACTTCACGTGCCACCATAGGGTCCTTGTCGAGCGTC
>JAQZDD010000069.1 GCA_028751055.1 Euryarchaeota archaeon Ods04
ACGCCGTACACGAGCGGGAGGATGATGAGAACCGTAGCCGTCGGACGGCGTCCGACACGCGCCGGTAGCGCGCCGAAACTCTCTGCCTTCGCGCGCATGACCGTGTAGACCATGAACCAGACGCCCGCAACGAAGCCGACGTAAGCTTCGATGCCTGCCAACTCGCCTACGACGGGTGCCAAGAGCACGGCTACG
This sequence comes from Euryarchaeota archaeon Ods04, assembly GCA_028751055.1. Taxonomy (GTDB): domain Archaea; phylum Halobacteriota; class Halobacteria; order Halobacteriales; family Halorutilaceae; genus Halorutilus. The sequence continues at coordinate 196 of JAQZDD010000069.1, forward strand.
TATACGGCGAAGACGGCGTCGAAGAGTTCCCGTTTTTTCAACTTCTTAGTGCCGTCCGCGTTTCACGACCTGCACACCGTCGCCGACACGTGCCTGAAACGCGCGCGACTCGACACCTGCATCCCAGAAGCCCTCGACGAAAGCCTCGGCGACATCCGGCTTGTCCTCGCGCTCACAGACAGCAAGGAGCGCGGGACCGGCACCGCTGATGGTCACACCCGTCGCTCCGGCGTCGAGTGCCGCCTCGCGTGCGACGTCGTAGCCTTCGATGAGTGGCGCGCGTGCCTTCTCGACCACATCGTCACGCATTCCGCGCCCTATCATCCCTATGTCGTTCCGCAGGACGCCCGCGACGACGTGCGAGGCGTCGGCAACGGTTGTCGAGCGTTGTTCGAGGGAAACCGACGACGGCAGTTCGCCGCGCGCGTCGCGTGTGCTGACGACGATGTCGGGCAGGGCGACGACACAGTGGAAGTCGGCTTCGAAAGCGGTCGTATCGTCGTCTGAGACCGTAAAGCCGCCCGCGATACACGGAGCGACGTTGTCCTTGTGCGCCTTTCCGCTCACGACCTTTTCGCCCTGCGCCGCGGCGTCGATGAGTCCGTCCTGCGACAGACCGAGGTCGTAGAGTTCGTTCGCCGCGACGGCTACGCCCGCGGCACTCGCCGCCGACGAGCCGAGACCGCTTGATGGGCGGACACCCTTGTCCATCTCGACACGTGCTGTAACTCCAAGACTACGTAGAACCTCGCCCGCCGTGTTCTTCTTCGGATCCTCGGGAATGTAGTTCGCTCCCGCACCCTCGACAGATATGCTCGTCTTGTCCGCCTTGCTGAGACGAACTATGTCGGCGGGCTTGTCGAGAGCGACGCCGAAGACATCGAAGCCGCTCCCGAGGTTCGCGCTCGTGGCGGGCGCACGTACCTCAATCATGCGAGTACTTTCGTCGGAACGGCTCTTAAAACGCGGGCTTTTTCGGTGGGATATTTTAACCCACGCCACGACTTCGAGGTATGAACCGTGTCTCCGCGAAGGACCTTTTCGAGAAGAGAGGAGACGAACCTATCGTCATGGTAGCGGCGTACGACGCGCCGTCAGCCGAGATACTCGACGACGTAGCCGACATAATACTGGTGGGCGACAGCGTTGGAAACACGCGTCTCGGCTATGACGACACGCTTCCCGTGACGCTCGACGAGTCGCTCTCGCATACCGCCGCCGTGGCGCGCGGAAGCGAACGCGCGATGGTCGTCGGAGACATGCCTTTCGCGTCGTTCGGTGTCTCGACCGAACGTTCCGCGGAGAACGCCGCGCGTTACCTCAAGGAGGCAGGTGCGCAGGCTGTCAAGTTAGAGACGCCCGTCGAAGGGGGCGTGAGCGTCGAGACGGTGCGCCGTATGACCGAGTTAGGCGTGCCTGTCATGGGACACGTCGGTCTGACGCCTCAGCAGGTGCATCGGAAGGGATACAAGGTACAGGGACGCGACGAAGAGGAGGCGGACGCGATACTCGAAAGAGCGCGTGAACTCGAAGAAGCGGGCGTCTTCTCCGTCGTCCTTGAGTCGGTGCCCGAGTCGTTGGGTGCGCGCGTCACCGACGCGCTCGGCGTGCCCACAATCGGTATAGGCGCGGGACGTGAGGTCGACGGTCAGGTTCTCGTCTTAGACGACCTCGTCGGACTTTCGGACGGCACGCCGACGTTCGTCAAGGAGTACGCGGACGTGCGCGGCGTAATGACGGATGCGGTGAAGGAGTACGCCAAAGAGGTGCGCGAAGGCGAGTTTCCGTCGGACGAGCACATCTTCGGAGACAGCAGGGACAGCAAGGACGACGATACAGATGGAGGAGACGACAGATGAGCAGGAACCCCAAGCAAGACGCAGACGACGAAAAACGCGAAGCGATGAAGAGACGCGCCGCCGAGTCCGCTGTCTCGGTCGTCGAGGACGGCGATGTCGTCGGTCTCGGCACCGGAAGCACGGCGGCGTACGCGATAAGAGAGCTTGGAAGACGCGTCGACGAAGGTCTCGACGTACGCGGCGTTCCGACTTCTCACGGTGCTCGCGCTCTTGCCGTCGAAGAAGGTGTTCCGCTCACGTCGCTTGACGTAGAGACTCCCGATGTCGCCATCGACGGCGCGGACGCATTCGACGCCAGCCTCAACCTCGTCAAGGGAGGCGGCGCGGCGCACGCACGCGAGAAGGTCGTCGCAAAGTCGGCGGACCGTGTCGTGATAGTCGCCGACGAGACGAAGGAACGCGAAGAACTCGACGTACCCGTACCTCTCGAAGTTCTGGAGTTCGCCGTACCGCACGTCCGCGAATGCATCGAGGAGACGGGCGGCGAGTTCGCATTACGCGAGTCGGGCGGCAAGGACGGTCCTGTCGTGACGGACAACGGTAACGTCGTGGCGGACGCAGAGTTCTCGGAAGACGGTGCGGACGGATACGACGCACCCGAACTCGCCGAAACGCTCGACGGCATGACTGGCATCGTCGAACACGGTCTTTTCGTGGATGTTGCCGACGAGGTGCGCGTCGGGCGTGAAGACGGTGTGGAAATTAAGAAGTAGCCGGAGAATGCAAACAGTTTAATGACCAATAACTTTGGCGAGTTGGAGAGTAGAGATGTGAGAGGATACTGGGAGAACGAAGAACGAGATTTTACACCGTGGCTTGCCGACAACATCGGGCATCTCGAAAATGCCCTGAATCTAGAACTTGAGGTTGAGGAAACTGAACGCGACATAGGTAGGTACTTCCTCGACATACTCGCTCAGGAAGTTGATGGTGGGAGAACCGTAGTCATTGAAAATCAGCTTAACGACTCTGACCACGACCACTTAGGTAAACTATTGGCGTATGCTTCTGGAGTTGACGCCGACGTAGCCGTCTGGATATCCCCAGAGTTCCACGATGAACATACCGACGCAGTCGGGTGGCTCAACGAGAACAGCAAACGCGGGATAGACCTGTTCGCCATCCGTCTTGAAGTCTGGAAGATAGATGACTCAAATCCTGCAATACGTCTCAATCCGGTTGAGAAACCGAGTGAATGGAAGGACAGAGTGGACTTAGACCCCGACGAAGAACTGAGCGAACTCGGAGAGAGACGGCTGGAGTATTGGACGGAGTTCAGGGATAAAATAAAGGACAGGGAGACGGTTTTGCGTCCAAGGAAGCCAAAGCCCAACTACTGGTACAACAATCCAATCGGGAAGGCAGGATGTAACATCACGTTCCACGTCAACAAATCATTCAGCGTCGAATCCAACTCCGACAAAGACAAACTGAAGTGTCAGATACTGATACGTGACGATGCTGAACTCTTCGAACTGTTATCAGAGCAAGAGGAGGAGATAGAAGAGGAACTCGGAGAGCCGTTGAACTGGATACATCCAGATGAGACAAGAGGAGAAGGTGATAGGAGCTACATCGCGCTCGAAAGAGAAGGCGACATCTCGAACCGTGACAAATGGGACGAGTACCAAGACTGGATGCTCGAAAAGGGCGAACTCCTGCACGAGACGTTCCACGACAGGATACAACAGCTATGAAACAGGAACTCACGAGCGTCGACATCGCCGCCGTCGTGAGCGAACTCCAGAGCTACATCGGCGCGAAGTTCGACAAGTTCTACCAGTACGGCGACGACACGGTGCGCCTCAAGATGCGCGACTACGAAGAAGGACGCGCCGACCTGTTCGCGGAGGTGGGCGAGACCAAACGTCTGCACCTCGTCGACGAACCTCCGGACGCGCCACAGCGTCCGCCCAACCTGCCGATGCTGATGCGCAAACGCCTTTCGAGCGGCGAACTGACCTCCGTCGAACAGCACGGCTTCGACCGTGTCGTACGTCTCGTCGGCGAACGCGGCGACGAAAAGTACAGCATCGTCGTCGAACTCTTCGGCGACGGCAACTTCGTCTTCCTGGACGGTGAAGGCGTGGTTCTGCGTTCGCTCCGTACCGTCCGTCTCAAGACACGTACGGTCGCGGGCGGCGAACCCTACGAGTACCCGCCCGAGCGTGTCGACCCATCCGAACTCTCGTACGACGGCTTCGTCAAGGAGATGGAGGAGAGCGGTTCGGACGTTGTTCGGACGCTCGCCTCCGTCATGGGCTTCGGCGGTCTGTACGCCGAGGAGATATGCTTCCGCGCTGGCGTCGAGAAAGAGCTATCGATAGACGAGGCGACCGAAGAAGACTACGAGGCTGTCTACGACGCGGTGCGCACGCTAATTAATCGTCTCGAAACCGGCGACCTCGAACCACGTGTCGTCTACGACGGCGACGCTCCCGTCGACGTGACGCCGTTCCCGCTCGTGCGTTACGAGGACAACGAGAAGGAGGAGCACGATACCTTCAACGAAGCCTTGGACGCGTACTTCACCGCGGTCGAGGAGTACGAAGAAGAACAGGACGAGGACGGCGACGACGCCGTGGAGAAACAACGCCGTATCGTCGAGCATCAGGAACGCGCCATAGAGGAACGCAAGGAGGAGGAGGAACGTCTGCGCGAGAAGGCGGAGACGCTGTACGAGAACTACGGCGTCGTCGACGAACTCCTGACCGCCGTGGGCGACGCGCGCGCCTCAGGAGCGACCTGGGACGAGGTAGAAGATACGCTCGAAGAGGGACGCGAAGAGGGTGTGCGCTCAGCCGAGATAGTCGAACGTGTAGATGCCCAGAACGACCGCGTCTACGTCACGCTCGACGGCTACGAGATACCTCTCGACCCGCGCGACGGCGTCGAGGCGAACGCTAGCGCGCTCTACGAGGAGGCGAAGGAGGTCGCCGAGAAACGCGAGGGTGCGAAGGAGGCTCTCGAAGATACGCGTGCCGAACTCGAAAAGATGCTGAAGGCACGCGAAAGAGACGACACCGACGCCGAAGACGAGGAAGAAACTACGACGCTGAAGCCACGAGGTCAAGACTGGTACGACCGTTTCCGGTGGTTCCGTACATCCGACGGCTTCTTAGTCATCGGAGGACGCGACGCCGACCAGAACGACGAAATCTACAAGAAGTACGCCGAACCCGACGACGTCTTCTTCCATACGCAGGCTCCGGGCGGACCCATAACCATTCTGAAACGCACCGAACCCGACGAGCCGAAGGGTGGCATCGAGATACCCGAACGTTCGCGCGAGGAGGCGGCACAGTTCGCGGGCATCTACTCGTCCGTCTGGGACTCGGGTCAGGGTGCCGCCGAAGTGTACAGCGTCCCCGCGTCGAACATCTCCAAGACGCCCGAGAGCGGCGAGTACATCGAGAAAGGGAGCGTCGTGGTGCGCGGCGACCGTACCTACTACACCGTCAAGATGGAGGCGTCGGTCGGCATGCGCCTCGACGAGTCGGCGGGCGTAGTCGGCGGACCACCCGTTCCTATCGAGTCGCAGGCGGAGTTCAGCGTCCGTCTCGAACCCGGAAGGTACTCGCGCAACGACATGGCGCAGAAGGTGTACCGGCGTTTCCGCGACGAACTCGACGAGGGCTTAGTACGCAGGCTCACAAGCGTCGACGAGGTACGTAGCTTCCTCCCGCCCGGTGGGTCACGTATAGTCAACGACTAGGAGTTTTATTACGCGTCCGCGTATAATGGCTCCATGACGCTCCTTGGACAGTTCCTGCTCGGCGTCTACTTGGGCATCGTCACAGGCATCCTGCCGGGCGTCGTGGCTTGGAGTCTCGCATTCCTGTTCAAGTACTTCACGAAGGTCACTGTGCCCGCGCTCGGTGTGATGGTGCTCGCCGTCGCGCTCGCCGGCGTACAGGGCGGCTTGCTCGGTCTCTTGGACGTTCAGGGAGTCACCGCTGTCGTCGCGCTCCTAGTCGTCATGATGATTGCGATGTACAGCCACAGCAAGGGCGACGCCATGGGCGCGGAGTTCCCTCACCGAGTGAGC
>JAQZDD010000162.1 GCA_028751055.1 Euryarchaeota archaeon Ods04
GACTACGGTTCTGACACAGCCGAGGTCGAACTAACACTCGGCGACGATGACATGAAGCCGACAGAGAGCGTAGAGGTCGATGAGTCGCTCTCACAGCCTATGAATCCTCCAGCAGTTGAGGACGAGGAGATACCGCGTGTCGACATCGCCGTCGGCATAGTCTTGGGTATGGCTATCCTTCTGGCGATTCTTTTCGGCATACTGTTCGGCGAGTTCGGCATCGCTCTCGTCGTTATTTCGATAGCAATTTTGGGTGGTGCGATGGTCTGGACGCTCAAACGCGTCTCCGAGAAAGAGCGTCCGAGACCGAAAGACTAAGGTACGTCTCGCCGATATTCGTCGTGAGGGACGGTAGGGTAGCTTGGTATCCTTGTGCCTTCGGGTGGCATAGACCGCGGTTCAAATCCGCGCCGTCCCAGAAACCGAAGGTTTCTGTGTGCTCGCAAATCTGCGATTTGCGAACGTCCCATGAGCGAACGACTTCTGGAGTGAGCGAATGGGCAAGCGTGATTTGAACTAAAGAACGAGTGAGCGTAGCGAGCGAAGTGACAGAAGTTCAAATCCGCGCCGTCCCAGAAACCGAAGGTTTCTGTGTGCTCGCAAATCTGCGATTTGCGAACGTCCCACTGAGTTCCGCAGTGGACACGGAGGAGCCATGCTACGCATGGCTCACGAAGCCGTCCTCCCTCCGCAACCTACTACTGACGCGCCCACCTACAGCCTCTAATGACCAGAATCGTATTCAGTCAGGACGCCTACGACGAGATTATCGAGCACGCACGCGAGGGCAAGCCGTACGAAATCTGCGGCGTCTTGGGCGGCGAACGTGACGACGACGAGGGACGCGTCGAGTTCACGCGGCGCGTTGAGAACGTGAGCGAGACGCCGCGCGTCAACTATCTCATGGAGCCGGAAGACCAACTCGAAGCAATCGACGACGTGGAGGAACGCGGCGAAGTCGTCGGATTCTACCACTCCCACCCCGAAGGTCCCGAACAGCCAAGCGAGACGGACGAGGCGCGCGCGAACTGGCCCCGGCACTCGTACGTCATCGTCTCACTCGGACCTGACGAACCGTTCGTGGGTTCGTGGCTCTGGACCGGCGAGGACGGAGGCTTCGAGGAAGAGGAAGTAGTTGTCGAATCCGATTGATTTTTGCGTACGACGCGACAAGAACATCCATGCCAGTCATACGCATCCCAGCGGTCATCAGCGAAACAGGGGGCGCGCGGAAGGTCGATGTCGAAGGCGAGACGGTGCTTGAAGCTATCCGCGCTTACAGCGAGGAGCACGGTCCAGAGCTAGAAGAGAACGTCTTGGGCGACGGTGAGGTAAAGGAGTATATCAACGTCTACGTAAACGGAAAGGACGTGCGTAACTTGGACGGCGTAGACACGTCCGTCGACGACGATGACGAGATACGTATCATACCGGCGGCGAGCGGCGGTCAGTAGAGACGCGCGTTCTTGAGGGACGCCTCGACGTGTCTCCTCGCGTCCTCACGCACCGACGGTCCGTGTCCCGTATGTAACTCGTTTATTTCGTCGGCGCGCTCCAGCACCTTCTCGATGCTCTCGACGAGAACCCCGCGGTCGCCCTCGTCTAAGTCGGTGCGTCCGAAAGAGCCGCCCGCGAAGACCAAGTCGCCCGCGAAAAGTACGCCCGAGTCGCGCGAGTAGAGACAGACGTGGTCTTCCTTGTGCCCCGGAGTGTGCAAAATCTCGAACTCCTCGCCGCCCATCTCGACGGTGTCTCCCTCGTCGAACGCATGGTCGACGTACCTCGACTCGGCGTCGTAGCCCCAGACCTCGACGCCGAACTCGTTCACGATATCGTCCAACATGCCGACGTGGTCGCCGTGTGTGTGCGTCAGTACGACGGCGTCGATACCACCTCTTTCGCGTATCCTTTCGAGAACGATACGGTCGTTCCCTGCGTCGACGAGCACGTCGCGTCCGTCCGTGTCTTCGCTTTCGACCAAGAAGACGTTCGACGTGAACTCGACCGAGCCTTCGGTTACGTTTGTTATGCGCATGCCCCGAATACGTCCTCGGCACTAAAGTCCGTGTGTTTTTGCTATGCGACGACGTACCGCGTACGTGGCTTTCCACGAGACGGACGGGAGGTGCGCTGACTGCGGCGCGGACGCCTTCGCGGCGACCGATGTATTCGCGTCGCGCGACGAGACGCCGCTCTGCTTTCCGTGCTACGTCGACCGTCTTGACCGTGTGCGCGCATCTGGCGTTGTAAACGTCGCCGACGGCGAGTTCGTCGTGGGTGCGTCGTCGGTCGAAAAGGCGCGTGAAATTGCGCACGCTGTCTCCGACGAACTTCCGCCCTCGGTGGACGGTTCCGTCCGCTCTGTCACGCCGCTCGTTGAGGCACGCTCCCGTGGACATCTGACCGATTATCACGCACGCGAACTCGCACGCGGCGCGCGGTCCGAGACGCGACATGTCTACGCTGGTACGAGCAAACGCGGGACTGTCGTCGATGTTGAGACAAGTACTGGCGAAGATACGCGCGTCGAGGTACGCGACTCTCTTGCGCGGCGAGTGCTGGACGAAAACCGCGTCGAAGTACGTAAACGCGCCGACGTTTCGGGCGCCATCGCCGACACGCTACCGACGCTCGTCGAACACCGCGCCGCGCGCACCCTCGGCGTCGAGCATGCCGTCTGGGGACGCGCCAAGGAACGCGGCGTCTCGCGCGGAAGCGAGCGCGCAGAACGCAACCAAAAAGCAGGACGAGATTTCGAGGAATATTTTGTCGACTGGTGCGAAGACCGGAACCTAGAAGTCACACGCGGCAAGACCGCGCTCGTCCGCCGATACCCCGACGTAGCCGACGATATAGCGCGCAAGACGGACGGTCTCGCGGGCGTTCCCGACTTCGTCGTCCGCGGCGACGGACAGCGCGTCTTCGGCGACGGCGACGTATGGAGACCCGACGACGAGGCTTTCGTCGAGGTGAAACGCGGCGGAAGCAGCCTCACGCGCGAACAGCAGGACGTTGTTGCGCATCTCAAGTCGCACGGTTTCGACGTTTTCGTCCTGCGGGGCGAGCCGAACAGCCACCGTTTCGAGAGGAGGTGAGGTGCAGACGGTCGTTGAACGGTACTGTTTTGTCTCCGCCGTTCCACGCAAGAAACAAGATGGACGACCCACTCGACTACGAGGAACTCGGGCTGAAGGCTGGTCTGGAGATACATCAGCAACTCGATACAGAAACGAAGCTGTTCTGCGACTGTCCGACAGTCCTGCGTGAAGAGGAGGAGGCGACGCACGACTTCGAGAGGTACCTGCATCCGACGAAGAGCGAACTCGGCGAGGTCGACAGGGCGGCGTTGGAGGAGAGCCGTGTAGACCGCAAGTTCACGTACAAAGCGTACGACACGACCTGTCTCGTCGAGGAGGACGACGAACCGCCGCGTCCGATGAACCGCGAGGCGGTGGGCGTCGCGCTCGAAATCGCCGAGGCGTTCGGAATGGAGCGCGTCGACCACGCTCACGTCATGCGTAAAATCGTTATCGACGGCTCGAACACGACGGGCTTCCAGCGTACGTCGTTCGTCGCGCACGACGGCGTCGTCGAGACGAGCGAGGGCGACGTGCGCGTAGACGCTCTCGCACTCGAAGAGGAGTCGGCGCGCCGTCTCGGCGAGACCGACA
>JAQZDD010000071.1 GCA_028751055.1 Euryarchaeota archaeon Ods04
CGCGACATGACGCCGTCCATGCTGTTACGCGTCGGCGTGTCGAAGCCCAAGAGCGACGCCGTACGGTCGCGGTCGACCTCGAACGACGTACCCGCGAAGGCGGCACTCCCGAGCGGGCATTCGTTGACGCGCGCGTAAGCGTCGACGAGGCGCGAGAAGTCGCGTTCAAGCGCGGCGTCGTACGAAAGCAGATGGTGCCCAACGGTCGTCGGTTGGGCGCGCTGTAGATGCGTGTATCCCGACACCAGCCAGCCGTCGGTCTCTTCGGCACGTTCGACGAGCGCGGAACGGAGAGCGAGAACGTCGCTCATCGCGCCCAAGAGTTCTTCGCGCAGAGCGACGCGGATGCACGTCGCAACCTCGTCGTTACGCGACCTCGCTGTGTGAAGCCTACCGCCCACGTCCTCACCAACGCGTTCGACAACGGCGGCTTCTATCGCCGGATGCACGTCCTCGTGCGAACCGTCGAGCGCGTCGAACCCGTCTTCCTCCACCTCGTCGAGCGCGCCGAGTATCGCGCCTGCGTCTTCGTGCGAGACGATATCCTGTTCGGCAAGCATGACGACGTGCGCACGCCCAACGTCGATATCCGCTTCGAATATACGGCTGTCGGACGCGAACGACGAGAGAAAAACGTCGACCTCGTCGTCGGTCGCACCCAGCCTTCCGCGTCTGAGTATGTCGGTCATGCTTGACGGTTCGGTTCCGCGCGCATAAGAGTACCGTCGTGTCGGAAGGTAGTCCCGAAGCATCTTCTTGAGGAGTGCTGTTTCGTAGATGCCGACAGGTCTTAACCGCGACTCAGTCTTGTGGAGGCGGTCGAATCCGCCGCAGTTCCTCCGACCGTACCGGCGTCAGAACAGACCGGAACTACGATTTGGCGCGCACACGAAGGCGTACCGATGACCGACGAAGCCGGCGGAGCCGACGATGACTACCCTCTCACGGTACGCGCAATCGCCGCTGTTGACGAACTCGACGGCATGTACCAGCTTCTCATCTTGTTCTCGGTCATCGCGGGCTTCGGCTCCATCGCTTTCGGCGCGTATATCTTCGGCTTGGTCTGGCTCGTCGGCGGTCCAGCTTTCGTCTTTGCGGTGCAACGGTGGGAAGACTGAACTCTGTCTTAGTCGGAGTCCGAACGTGATATATACGCCGCTAAGTAGACGACGGAGAAACCAAGGACGAAGGTCGTAGCCGAAAGGTACGCGACCGGTAGGGAAAGAGTCGCCTCGCCGCTGTACGGCGTTATGCCACGGTCACCGAGCGATTCGATGAAGTCCACCCCTAAGAAACCCGACGCAGCGGCACCGAGCGCGATAAAGACGAGCGGTGCACCCCAGCCGAACGCGAACCAGCCGAATATGCCTTCCATGCCGGCGAGCCTCCAAGCCTTGTCGCGCGAGGCGTCGGCGGTATCTTGGCTAACCACCGAAATCCAGACGAGTCCCGGCACTGACGCTAGGACGAGAGTCACACCGAGGAACGCCATCCCTGCGAGCGTCAGAGGCGTAGAAAGCGGGGTTCCGTCGAGGTACGTCTCGACAACTCTGTCCGGCAGGAGGAGAAGAACGGGCGCGGTGAGCGACGCGGCGAGAAGGACGTAACCGCACCATCTTAGCTTTCTCTCTGCCGAGTATATGTTCATAATACCCGACCTCGACCGCACGATGTCGTACTCGGTCGCCTCTATGTTTTTTTCTTCTTCTGGCATAGGAAACGGGTATGTGCTAAGTTTCGTCCACGTCACTTTCTTTTCTTCGGTCGTCTCTTCTCGCCTCCATGCCGGAGAGACAGGATAGCGTCAAGACCGGCTCAGTCGTCGGCGGGCGTGCTCGTGCCCGTGGACGACAGGTTGGGCGCGCCCCAGTCCTCGCCAGCCGTCACTTCGTCGGGTTCGTCTATGACGTAAAGCACGACGAGGAACGTGAAGACGTACTTGGCGATTATGTCGAAGATGCTGTAACCCCACGACGTAATGGCGACATCTCTAATGAGCGCGAGACCTTCGTTACCTACAGCCCACCATATCGTGTAACCGAACCACAAGACGACGGTCAGTATCTTCAGCTTGTTGAAGATATCGACCGTTCCCGTCCGTTCGGCGTCCTTGGGCCACTCGACCATCAGTATGTAGACGACGACCAGGAACCACGCGACACCGAGGAAGTACCAGAACCAACGGAAGAGGTAGCTCGATGTCGTGAGTGCCGCCGCCAGTCCAGCAAGCATTATGCCGATGTCGAAGACTATCGCCGTGAATATCTTCGTGAAGTTCGAGCCTGCGATAAGCCCTACGGCGAGCAGTATGAACGGCGTCGACAGAGTCCACGTCAGGTAACGACCCCACAGGCTTATCGTACCTTCGACCTCGGTGCCGTCAGCGAGCGTCGTCACATGACCTTCCATCGCGTGTCCCGACGGCATCTCAAGTATGCTTATCGTCATGCCGGTAAACAGTCCTGTGTAACTCGATATTGAGACGACCGATATCATCATACACGACACGACGATTAGCTTCGAACGCGGGTCGGTCAGTTTTCTCGCCACGACTGCGATGGCTATTATCGTCAGACCCGCGAGAAGGATGTTCACATACATCGACGAAGCCAGCAACTGATCCTGCCATATCGTCTCCTTCATCATCTCCTGCGACACTTCTGCTGTCTGTGCCGGTGCGTACTGTGCTAACGAACTTACCTCCTCCGTCCCTGTCATGTTATCACATACCATGTTACATTTCCAGATTAATAAAGATTATTCCTGAACGGAGAATCTAACGATAGCAGGATGTATACTTTTATTGGCAAGTTCTAAAGAAAACCCTACTTGGCACGTCTAAACGGTAACCGAAGGGTGTTTATTCGGTACGCCCATATAACCGATTAAGCTCCGTGGTGTAGTGGTCAATCATAACGGCCTTTGGAGCCGTTGACGGCGGTTCGAATCCGCCCGGAGCTATACCGACGAGCGAAGTGAGGAGAGTATAGCTCCAAGGATTCGGAGCAGGGAGCGACGTAAGGAGCGACCGAGGTTCGAATCCGCTCGGGGCTATCGTGCGCGACCGTAGGGAGCAAGAGATCGCCCCGACGGAGAGAACCAGTGAACGGAGGTGCGTAAGCACCGGAGTGACCGAGGTTCGAATCCGCCCGGAGCTACTTTTTGCGGATGAGAACCAAGGAGTGTAGCGAAGCGGAGGTAACTCACAAAAGCTTCAGAAAAAATACGCTATAGGACTGACTCTCGTCGGTTCTTCTTGTAGCTGTCTTATTTCACCGACTAGGAAGTCAGCGAAGTCCTCGCGCAGAAACTCAGCGTAGTCCACAAAGCCAAGGTAGAGCGAGACGACCAAGACTACCACGACAGGGACACGTATAAGCCAGACCCATGTCGTACCCATCCAGCCGAGGTCGCCGATACCCTTCTTCAGTTCCTCTATCGCTTTGTCGGTGCCGAGCCAAGCCACGAGTACCATCAAGAGAAGAGAGCCTGCTACGAGAAGTATTTCGGCGGCGAGTATGTCAAGAAGGTCTATGAAAACTAGGTTGTAGGTTACGGGGACGCCGAGTAAGAAGGCGACGAAGCCCACGCTTACAGCCGCCTTGAACCTTGAAACGTCCGCCTCGTCTATCAGGTAGGAGACAGCGACTTCGAGTATGCTTATCGCGCTCGAAAGAGCGGCAAGTGCGAGTATGCCGAAGAAGATAGCCCCCACGAGACTGCCGTACGGAAGGTCGGCGAACGCGCCTGCGAGGCTGACGAAGACTGTGCCCGCGCCCGAAACGGTAGACGGACCGTCGCTGACCGTGAACAGTATCGGGAGAACGATGAGTCCGGCTACGAACGCTATGAGCGTGTCGAGGGACACAACCATGCCTGCGTCCTTCGAGAGGTTTCTGTCCTCATCTATGTAAGACGAGTAGGTTATCATGACGCCCATGCCGAGCGAGAGCGTGAAGAAAGCCTGTCCCGCCGCCGCCGGAAGTACCAGATGCCAGTTGGATAACACGACCTCGGCGTCGGGGGTCAAGTAGTAGGCGTACGCCGCCGACGCGCCTTCGAGCGTGAACGCGTAGACAGCCAGACCGACCACGAGCACGACGATGGACGGAACCATGACCTTGACAGCAAGCTCTATGCCCCTCTGCACCCCGAGTGCGACGATGGCGATGGCTACGGCTGCGAAGACGGCGTGGAAGAAAAGAGCATCGAGACCTGTCGATATCTCCACGAAGTACTCGGCGGGGTCTTCTGTGTACGCACCCGTGAAGCTGTCGAAGAAGTACCTCAGAACCCAGCCCGAGACGACGCTGTAGTAGGCGAAGATGACAAAGACCATGACGACGAATAGCCCGCCCACGTACATCCACGCGCCGCCACCGAACATCTTGAGCGCGCCTACCGGGTTTCTGTTCGTCTTACGTCCGACCGAAAGCTCAACGAGCATCGCGGGAAAGCCGATGAGGATTACGAAGCAGAGATAGACGACGAGGAAGACCGCTCCGCCCTCCTCGCCGACCTGAAACGGAAACCTGCGTATATTGCCCAGCCCTACCGCGCTACCCACAGCAGCGAGTACGAAGCCGAGGCGTGTGTTCCAGCTTTCCCTGATTCGGTCGCCCATCCGAACCTACGTTTGTAGCTACCCGTTATAGCTTTGCTGTCCCGTTCGTCGAGTCATCCGAAGACGAACTCAGCGAACTCTCCTGTCAGGAAGTCGGCGTATCCGACGACGCCGAGGTAGAGCGACACGACCAAGACTATCACGACGGGTACGCGGACGAGCCATATCCAGAAGGTTCCGAGCATGCCAATTCCGTCGGTGCCCTTAGAGAGTTCTTCGAGAGCGCGGTCGGCGGCGAACCAGCCGACGAGAACGACAAGCAACAGAGAGCCAAGGACTAGAAGCACCTCGGCGGCGAGCTGGTCGTACAGGTCGATGAATGTGCTTTCGAAGGCGACGGGAAGACCGAGGACGAAAGTCGCGCCGCCGATACCGAACGCGGCTTTTCTGCGTCCTATGCCGCGTTCGTCGACCGCGTACGAGACGACGACTTCGAGTATGCTTATCGCGCTCGAAAGAGCGGCGAGCGCGAAGACGCCGAAGAAGACGACGCCGATGAGGGTGCCGAGGGGTATCTCACCGAAGGTCTGTGCGAGAGTGATGAATATCGCGCCCGGTCCGGGTTCTTCGGGAAGGACGCCGACCGTGAGCAGTATAGGGAAGACGACGAGTCCGACGATGAATGCGATTCCTGTGTCGAACGCTACGATGATACCCGTGTCTTCACCGAGGTTCCTGTCCTCCTCTATGTAAGACGAGTAGGTTATCATGATACCCATTCCGAGCGAGAGCGTGAAGAACGCCTGTCCCGCCGCTGCCGGAAGTACCGACTGCCAGTTGGCGGCTATCTCGCCGAAGTCGGGTGAGAGGTAGAACGCGTATGCTTCGGACGCGCCTTCGAGCGTGAATGCGTAGACGGCGAGCGCGACGAGAAGGACGACGATGGCGGGAACCATGACCTTGACAGCTACCTCGATTCCGCGACGTATGCCGTACGCGACTATGACGACAGCGGCGAGCATGAAGACGGCGTGGAACAGAGCGGCGTCGAGACCCGACGATACACTCACGAAGTATTCGCTGGGTTCGGCTGTGTACGCGCCCGTGAAGCTGTCGAGGAAGTAACGGATGACCCAGCCCGCGATGACGCTGTAGTACGACAGAATGACGAAGGCGATGAAGACGAACAGACCGCCGATGTACTTCCAGAGTCCGCCGCCGTACTCAGCGAGCGCGCCGACGGGGTTGCGTTTCGTGTCCCTGCCGATAGAGAACTCGACAAGCATCGCGGGGATGCCTATCAACAAGACGAAGACGAGGTAGACGAACAGGAACGCCGAGCCGCCTGCTTCTCCCACCTGAAACGGGAACCGCCAGACGTTTCCGAGTCCGACAGCACTACCGACAGCGGCGAGTACGAAGCCTATACGTGTTGCCCAGCTTTC
>JAQZDD010000184.1 GCA_028751055.1 Euryarchaeota archaeon Ods04
CGCAGGTGCGGCGGTCGTGGTTGACGCCGCACAGTCTGTCGGTGCGGAACACGTCGACGTGCGTGAGTGGGACGCCGACTACGTCGCCGCGCCCGCCCACAAATGGCTCCTTGGTCCGTGGGGCGTCGGCTTCCTGTACGTCGCCGAGGACGCGCACGTAGAGGCGCGGACACGCGTCGGCTACAAGAGCGCGGTAGAGCCGAACGAATCGGCGGTGCTACACGACGACGCGCGCAGGTTTGAGGTTTCGACGTCGTCGCCCGCGCTCCTCGCCGGTGCGCGTGCCGGAGTCGAGACGCTGTGCGGCGTCGGTCTTGGCACGGTCGAGGAACGCATCTCACGTCTCACGGCGCGTCTCGAAGAGGGCTTGGGCGACCGCCATATCTCGACAGCGAGCGGCCTCGTACGTTTCAGAGACGAGACGCCGGAAGAGACGGTCGAACGTCTGAAGAACGAGGGCGTCGTCGTACGTTCGCTTCCGAACGGAGACCTCCGTGCCTCAGTACACGTCTTCAACACGGAGGAAGACGTAGAGAGACTGCTTACCGACCTGTAATGTGCACGATAATCTTCGCCTACGGCGTCTTCGACGGACTTGCGGTCGCTTCGAACCGCGACGAGTCTTACGGACGCGACTTCTCGCCGCCCTCGAAACGCGAGACTGACGAGGGCTGGACGGTCGCGCCGCGCGACGACCGCGCAGGCGGAACGTGGATAGGCTTCAACGACGACGGCGTCTTAGTCACGTTGGCGAACCTTCCCGTCTACTACGACGATGCGCGGTCGCGCGGAAAGCTCTGTGACGACCTTCTGCGCGCCGCTACCGTCGAAGAGGCGCGCACCATCCTCCACGAGACGTACGCGCGTCACGACTACGAGGGCTTCAACGTCGTAGTCGGCTCCTCCGACGCGTGTTTCGTCGGCGTCAACGACGGCGACCTACGCGTCGTAGAACCCGGCGAAGGCGTCCATGTCGTCACCAACTCCGCCTTCGACAATCCTTTCGCAAAGGCGGAGCACGTCGCCGAACTCGCCCCTCCGCCTCACGCCCACGCGACCGCTCACGGCTGGCTCGAAGCGACGCGTCCGGTTCTCGCCGACCACGAAGCGGGCGTCTGCGTGCACGACGACGACAACCGACGCGGTACCACGTCGTCGAACCTTCTCTACGTCGCCCCTGAGGTGCGCGAGTCGTCGTGGCTCTTCGCCGACGGCGCGCCGTGCGAAACGCAGTACGACAAGCTGTTTCCGGCGACGGACTGACACGGAAGAGGCATGTCGGCGAAAGAGTTTTTAGGCGTCGGTCTAATCTCCATGTGAATGGCTACCAAACCACAGAGCCATGGTCGCGCACCTCTGGAAGGAAAAGCACGTCTAGTTTTCGAACGCCTCGGGTACTCGGTCACGTACGACGGAGACGGTCTGAGAGCCGAGAGGGACGACAAGGTCGTCAGCGTCTTGGCTGTAGATGACGGTAGGCTTCCGCTCGCGGTAGACGCCGACACTGACACCGACGCCGACAAGTACTGTCTCGTCACACGCGCCGACGACGCCGACACACTCAAACGGACGGCGGAAGAGGACATCCCATCCGAAGCCGACTGGGCTGTCATAGGTCTCGAAGAAGACGGCGACTACTTCGTTGCGTAGAGCAGGTCGTCACGTCCCGACTCGCGCAGAAGGAGACGTAGTGACTCCGCGACACGTTCCTCCGCCTCGTCCGAAGCCCAGACGTTTCTGACGTAGTAGTCGTTGAGGAACAGCCGTATGTGCTCCTCGCCGACGTTCTCGACGGCGGTAGCGTGGTGGTTCTCGCAGAACTCCGCGAACGCGCGTGCGTTGAACACGTCTGCGTCAGCCGTGTCTTCTCTTTCCTCGAAGGATTCGAGCAGAGCACCGTTCGAGGCGCGCGCCTCGCTGAAGCCTCCGCCGTCAAGCGGTACTTCGTACGCCTCGTCGGCGTCGAAAACATCCATGTCGACGACGCCGTCTTCGTCGAGCCATTCGGCGGGATGCAGTACGAGTACGCCGTCTTCGCGGACGCGCGCTTCGTAGCCGTGTTCGTCAGCCAGCGCGTCACGTCGCGCGCGCGCACCTTCGTCTCCTGACAGAGCGACACGCGTGAGACGCGCCGCCTCGTCAACCCAGTCGGGGAGTCCGTCTTCGCCGGTCATGTCTCAGAGTCGAGCGTTTCGTTTGCCAGTTCGTCCGCCGCTTGGTTCTCGGCGCGCGGCACGTGTCTTATCTCGAACTCGTCGAAGCTCTCGGCAACCTCGCGCACCTCGTCGCACAACGGCTGGAGGTTGTCAGCCCTGCACCGCCAGTCGCCGTCTACCTGCCTCACCACGAGTTCGGAGTCGCCTACAGCCTCAACGACGGCGTAGCCGAGTTCACGCGCCTCGACGAGTCCGCGCAGGAGAGCGACGTACTCAGCCTCGTTGTTGGTCGCCTCGCCTATAGCTGCCCCCTCACGTTTGACGACGCCGTCTTCGTCTGTCAGAACGTAGGCGGCAGCCGACGGTCCGGGGTTGCCGCGCGACGCGCCGTCGAAAGCCACCGTCACCTTACCGGCTCCGTCCTGCAGAATACGTCGCAGTCTGTCGGTGTTCCCGTGTAGAACCACGCCGTCGCCGTCGGCTACGACGACACCGCCGCCTAGGCGCGCGCGCCAGCCGTCAGAAACCTCTTCGAACTCCGCGCCGACGCTCTCCAGACGGTGACGTGCCTCATCAGGCGGTGTCTCCAGACGCATAACCGTGGTACGTGGGCGGGGTATATACTTCTTTACGAGTTCGTGTCGTGTCACGGACATATCCTAGGCTTTATATGAGGAAATACGCTCTGTATATATGATTATCGTATGTCTAACTCAACCCGACAGAAGACAGAGGAAGTCGAAGCCGAGGCTGTCGAGGAAAAAGAAAGGGGTGAAGGAGAGGAAATCGACGCACGACAGTGCCCCGAGTGCGGCTCCGACGAACTCATGTCCGACTCCGAGCGCGCTGAAGTAGTCTGTGGCGACTGCGGACTCGTCATAGAGGAGGACAAGATAGACCCCGGACCCGAGTGGCGCGCATTCGACCACTCAGAGAACCAAGAGAAGTCGCGTGTCGGCGCGCCGACGACCAAGACGATGCACGACAAAGGGCTGACGACCACGATAGACTGGAAGAACAAGGACGCGTACGGACGCTCCATATCGTCCGAGAAGAGAAGCCAGATGCACCGTCTGCGCAAGTGGCAGGAACGTATCCGTACCAAGGACGCGAGCGAGCGCAACCTCCAGTTCGCGCTGTCCGAAATCGACAGGATGGCTTCCGCGCTCGGCGTTCCGCGTTCGGTGCGTGAGGTCGCGTCGGTCATATACAGGCAGACGCTCAACGAGGACCTGATACGCGGACGCTCCATCGAGGGCGTCGCAACCGCCGCGCTCTACGCCGC
>JAQZDD010000018.1 GCA_028751055.1 Euryarchaeota archaeon Ods04
ATGCCTTACACTTTCCGCACGCTCCGCGCGTACTGCGCACACCAAGCGACGCCGAGGGCTACGAAGACGCCGACGGCGTTCACCGTCACGTCAAGAAGGCTCGCCGTCCTGTAAGGAACGAACGCCTGCGCAAGTTCGACTCCCGCGCCGAGTGCGATGACACCCACGGCGACAGTCGGATGCCACCTCTCCTCCGTCGCGTAGAACGCAAGAAGTGCTACGACGAAGTACGCGCCTGCGTGACGGAGCCAGCCGGGTGCTTCCCATACGAAAGCCGGTGCGGCAGAGGGACGCGCGAGAGAGCCTCCGACGACGCCGACGACGACCACGACGACGAGGAGCCACCGAACTCTCGTGTCCATACGCGTCTTTCGAGATGCTCGAACCTATCTCTTCCGACGGCTTTATGCGCCGCGTGAACCAGTTTGAGACATGGAACATATCGAGGAGACGGCACCCGAGGTCGCCGACGCTATACACGGCGAGATAGAACGCGAGGAGAACGGTCTTGAGATGATAGCGTCCGAGAACTTCGCTTCGCGCGCGGTAATGGAGGCGCAGGGAAGCGTAATGACGAACAAGTACGCCGAAGGCTACCCCGGAAAGCGTTACTACGGCGGATGCGAGCACATGGACACCGTCGAGGAGCTTGCACGCGAACGCGCTCTCGAAATCTTCGGCGCGGACCACGTCAACGTACAGCCCCACTCGGGGACACAGGCGAACATGGCTGTCTACTTCTCCGTCCTAGAACCCGGCGACCGTGTCCTTGGCATGGACCTGACACATGGCGGGCATCTCTCTCACGGACACCCCGCCAACTTCTCCGGAAAGCTCTACGACGTACAGCACTACCTCGTCGATGAGGAGACGGGACGTATCGACTACGAAGGTCTCGCGGAGCAGGCGCAAGAGTTCGAACCCGACATAATAGTGACAGGTGCGAGCGCGTACCCGCGTGAAATCGACTTCGAGCGTCTCGGCAGTATCGCCGACGAGGTTGATGCGTACCATCTCGCTGACATCGCACATATCGCAGGACTCGTCGCCGCAGGAGAGCACGTCTCGCCCGTGCCGCACGCCGACTTCGTGACTACGACAACACACAAGACGTTACGCGGTCCACGTGGCGGCATGATAATGTGCGACGACGAGCACGCGAGCGGTGTCGACTCCGCCGTCTTCCCCGGAACGCAGGGCGGACCGCTGATGCACGTCGTCGCCGCTAAGGCTGTCTGTTTCAACGAGGCACAGACCGACGAGTTCGACGAGTATCAGGCTCAGATTGTCGAGAACTCGCGCGCCTTAGCTTCGGTTCTCAAGGACGACGGCTGGTCGCTCGTCAGCGGAGGAACGGACAACCATCTCGTCTTAGTCGACCTGCGCGACGAACCGATTACGGGCAAGGACGCAGAGGAAGCACTCGAAGACGTGGGTATCACGGTCAACAAGAACACCGTTCCGGGAGAGGAGGAGCCGCCGACGGTAACGTCGGGTATCCGTGTTGGTACGCCCGCGCTCACGACACGCGGAATGGGCACCGAACAGATAGAACGCGTAGGAAGCATGATATCGCGCGTCCTGTCGAACATAGACGACGAGAGCGTGAAGCAGGAGGTCGCCGACGAGGTCGAGACGCTCTGCGACGAGTTCCCGCTCTACCCTGACCTGTCTTAGTTCCACGGACTTAATACGCTCCGACGCGCATTCACGCCCGGATGTCTTTCAGGAGGTTCGTGCGCGGGGACTCTTCGGTCGACCTTGACGCAGTAGAGAAGACGCTCCGAGAGGACTGCGGCATGAGTGAGGTCGAACTCTCTACCCTCGACGGCGAGAACTGGCTATCGGTGCCGCTGGTCGCAAACGACGAGTACTTCGTCAAGGTCGTCACGTCGCAGAACACTCTTACGCATTCGCTGTTCACGACGATGCGCAACCTTGGCGTCCGTTTCTCGGGCAACGGACCTTTCTTCGAAACCTTTGACTCGCCAGCCGAGATGGCGCGCCACGAGTTCGACGCGGCGGAACGTATGCGTGAGATAGGCATACGGTCGCCACAGCCCATCGATGTAGTCGAGACCGACGAGGAGAGCGCGCTCATACTTTTCGAGTACCTCGAAGGATTCGAGACGCTCTCGGAAACCGAGATAGACGAAGATACGATGCGCGAGGTGTTCCGTCTCCTGAAGCATCTCCACGACAACGGTCTCGCCCACGGAGACTTCTCTCTCGAAAACGTTCTGGTCGTCGACGACGAGATATACTTCATAGACTCGACGAACATCTCGGAGGATGGACACGACGACGCTGTGGCGTACGACCTCGCGTGCGCGCTCGGCGCGTTCTCGTCGCGCGTCCAGCCAGAGGAGGTCGTCGAGGCGGCGACCGAGTTCTTCGACACCGACGACCTGCGGCACGCAGCCGACTTTCTCGTCGTCGTACGTCTACGTCCCGGTATCGAGGACGGCTTCAGCGTGCGTGAGATACGTCGGGCGGTCGAGGAGGTCTCTGACGACGGCTCGGGGTCCGACGCCTAGCGTATCTCGCCGCCCATTCCTTCGAGCGTCTCGTGCGCCGTCTCGACAGCCTCGTCAACGCTACCGTCGTCCAAGAGTTCGAGACGAACTGTGTAACTCGTCCAGCCTTCGGGGATGGCGTCGCCAGCGTACACGTCGACGACGGTCGCGCTCAGTACGTCGTTGTGGCAGTCCTCAACGACTCGTGTCAACACGTCCTCGTCGAGTGTCGCGGGGAACGCCGCGCTCACGTCGCGTTCGCTTCGAGGGAGGTTCTCCTCCTTCCAGTCGCGTGCCTCTTCTTCGCTCAGAAGCTCGACGTTCTCGGTCTTGAGCCTCAGCGTCCCTCCGTCTTTTTCGAGCACGACGGTACGCCCCTCGACGTCGCGCACGGTTCCGGCGTGCACGTTTCCCGAGTAGACGTGGCGCAGGACGCGCTCCTCGCCGACGCTCGCGTGCAGTTCCTCGTACTCGCGGACGTTCGCCTCTATGAGCTTGTCGGAGCGGCGCAGCGCGCTCTTGGTGTCTCCGTAATGACGCGCGGCGTCGAGCATCTCGTCTTCGAAAGCGTCGGAGTCGCCGCGCTCGACGGCATCAGCGAGTTCCTCCGCCGCGTCGATGAGCGCGTCGTGTACGTCGCCGACGGGCTGGTTCATCTGTATGTCGGCGTAGAGTTCGGGGTTCTGGTTGAGGACACGTCCCACGAAGTCAAGCGTGATTTCGTAGACGGGCGACATGAAACGTCGGGAGTCGTCAACGTCGAAGTCGAGACGTTCGAGCGCGCCGCCTATCGAGACCAACGAGTAGTGCGTCAGCCCCTGAACGACGCTCATCATCTCGTCGTGTTCGCGCGCCGTCGTCTCCTGAACGTTCGCGCCCGCTTCGTGGAACGACTCGATAACGCGCTCCGCCAGTTCGCCGACGCGTTCGCGCACGACGATGACGGTCTGTCCGCGCATCGACCGCACCGAGGGTCCGAACATCGGATGCGTGCCTAAAAGTTCTACGTCGTTGGGCGCGGCGCGCATCGCCTCTACGGGTTCCTGTTTGACGCTCGTCACGTCCATGAGCAAGCCGTCCGACATACGCGAAGCCACCTTTTCGACGACCGAGGGCGTCGCCTCGATGGGTACGGCGACTGCGACGACATCGTACTCGTCGGAGTCTTCGAGCGCGACAGAGTCGTCTGCGTCTGGGTCTGATATGTCGACGTTCCAGCCCTGCTCCTTGAAGAACTCGACGAACCAGCCTCCCATCGCGCCCGCGCCGCCGACGACGAGGATGTTCATGTTCGTCGTTGCGTCGCGTGTGTCAAAAGTTGAGTGGTAGCGTCGGCGTGCTCGGCGTGTAATAATCCGGTAGTAATATGCGATTATGAAACGTTTCTGCGGACATGGAACTCAGCACGAACCACGACAACCCCTACGTCGCGCTCACTGTCGCAGGCTCCGACTCGGGCGGAGGCGCGGGGATACAGGCAGACCTCAAGACGATGGAGGCTTTCGGAGTCTTCGGAACGTCGGCTGTCACAAGCCTGACGGCACAGAACTCGACGGGAGTCCACGGTGTCGAGGACGTGTCTCCCGAGTTCGTCGGCGAGCAGATAGACGCCGTCGTCGACGACTTCGACGTGAAGGCGGTCAAGACGGGCATGCTGAGCAACGCTGAGACGGTGAGCGTCGTAGCTGAGAAGATAGACGAGCACGACCTGCGCGCTGTCGTTGACCCTGTGATGATAGCACAGAGCGGCGACCGTCTTCTGTCGGAGGACGCCGAGGAGGTGGTGCGCAACGACCTCGTTCCGCGCGCGACGCTCGTGACGCCCAACGCGCCCGAGGCGGCGACCCTCACAGACCGAACCGTCGAGTCGCCCGACGAGATGGAGGAGGCGGCAGACGCTCTCGTCGAGATGGGCGCGGACGCCGCGCTTGTCACCGGGGGACACGTCAAGGGCGAACGTGTCGTAGACGTTCTCGCCGACGCAGAAGGTACACACCGTTTCGAGAAGGCACGCGTCGAACGCGGCGCGACACACGGCACGGGATGCGCGCTTTCGTCCGCCGTCGCCGCCGAACTCGCAAAGGGCGCGTCGCTCGGTGACGCCGTCGGCACGGCGGAGGCGTTCCTTTACCGCGCCGTCCGTTTCGGCGTCGATGTCGGCGGAGGCGCGGACAGCACACACCACCTCGTCGAACTCCGGAACGAAGCCGCTCTCTCGGACGCTCTCGACGCCGTCTACGACGCTCTCGGAAGTTTCGAGGAGACGGACGGCTTCGCGCGTCTACTGCCCGAAGTCGGCATGAACGTCGGCGTAGCGACACCTTACGCCCTCGAACAGGACGAGATAGCGAGCGTCGAGGGGCGCGTCCGCCGCACGCGTGACGGCTTCGCTGCGTCGTGTGTCCGTCTCGGTGCTTCGGGGCACGTCGCGCGTTACCTCCTCGCGTTACGCGACGCGACCGACGACGAAGCCGGAGCGGCGTGCAACCTGCGTAACGACGCCGCCGTACGCGACGGTCTCGACTCGACCGACATGACCGTCGTGGAGGTCGACCGTGACGAACAGTCTGAAGAGGTACGCGAGGGCGAGGGAGGGAGCATGGAGTGGTCGGCACGTACGGCGGTCGAGAAGGCTGACGGATTCCCCGACGCCGTCGTTGACGCCGGTGCGGTTGGAAAGGAGCCTATGGTACGCTTAGCGGCGCGCGACGCAGACGAACTCGTCGAACGTGTCGTCGGTATCGCTCGAAACATCGACGTTTCTGACGGCGGATGACGAGCGTCTGACGTAGGCTTATGAAACCGCGCAAAAGAGTTTCTGTATGCGCACACCTTCGAGAGTAGCCACGTTCATAGACAAGGGCGGAACAGGAAAGACGACAGTAGCGGCGCACTTAGGCGTCGCTCTGTCCGAAGCGGGCGACGACGTTCTTCTCGTCGACCTGGCTGGGAAACAGGGCGACCTGAGCAAGCATTTCGGTCTCTGGGACGAGGTCGAGGAGAGCATCGAACGCGACGACGACTGGCCCAACATATCGACCGTCTTCCAGGATGAGTGGGACATAATCGTCGAGAAACTCGGCGACGCCGCAGTACACGACCTCATCCTGAGCACCGACGAGGGACCTGACGTAATCCCCGCACATCCGGGACTCGACTCGCTCGACGCCGAACTCGGTAACATCGACAAGCCTTCCGACCGTTACTCGCGCCTCGACACCTTCCTTACTGAGTACGTCGACCCTCTCGGCTACGATGTCGTCTTAGTCGACCTCCCCGGAATCACCAACAACGTCACGTACAACGGTCTCTGGGCGACGCGCCACGTCGTCGTGCCCGTCGAGGCTGGCGTCTTCGAGGCGAGCCAGTTGGAGGCACTCGAAAAGGACCTCGAAAAGATGGGCGAAAACTTCGGCGTCGAAGTCGAACTCTCGATGGTAGTTCCCAACAAGGTCGACCGACGGACGAAGCTCGCAAAGGAGTATCTGAGGGAGTTCCGCGACGCGTACCCCGAGATAATCGCGCGTCCTGTACCCGTCTCGCAGGAGATACGGAACGCCGCCGACGAGGGCAGGACTGTCTTCGACGTTGAGGAGCCATCCAAGACAGGAGAGCGCGCACTCAGCCGTTTCGCCGAGAACGCCGATGAACTCAGAAACCGCATCGCTGAGAAGCCGTCGAGTTCGCCGCCGGAGGTCGTCTCGGATGACTGACGAAATCGAGAAACTCAAGCAGAAGACGTCGCGCGACGACCGTCTGAGTGAGACGGAGGAAGAAGACGACAACGACGACGAAGAGGTTGCGTACACGCCCGTCGAGGATGTCGTGTTACGCGAGAACGCTAAACAGGGCATCGAGACGCTCAGGGAGCAGACGGAGCGCGGAGAGCGCGTCGAGAACGACGAACCCGACGAGATGACGCTTTCGCCGTACGAGGAGCTTTTCGGCGACGACCACGAGTACGACGACTCAGTCGACGACCCCTACTGCGGAAACTGCTCGCACGTTGAGTTCAGGAAGCACAACGGAAGCCCCGGTCCGCACTGCTCCGTCTTCGACCTCAAGACACGTCTCGAATCCGGCATGGTCTGCGACGAGTACGAGCCACAGACCCACGGCGGCGGCTGAGTCTCCTCTGCTTATCGCGCGGTACGGTGTCGCGCTGGTACCGTCATTCTTATTCGTGGTTCCGTAGTACAGTTCTGCATGGAAGTTGAGCACTCGGGAACCGTCTTCTCCTTCGACTCCGAGGGCGTCGACATCGTGTACGAGGGACGTGAGTTCCGTATGCGCGCCGAGGTCATCGCACGCGCCGCTGACAAGGACTACTTGGACGTGACAGACCACGAGGTCGCACGTATGGTGGACAAGGATATCGAACCGGAGTCGCCGCCCAAGAGAATCGGCGACCATCTGTAATGTTCCGCGTAACCTTCTTGGGCACGGGCGGTTCCATCCCACAGGCGGCACGGTCGCCGAGCGCGGTCGCCGTCGAACGTGAGGGCGACCTGATGCTGTTCGACTGCGGCGAGGGAACACAGCGGCAGATGATGAAGTACACGACGGGCTTCACCGTCGACAGCGTATTCGTGACACACAAACACGGCGACCATCTTCTTGGAATTCCGGGGCTGACGCAGACGTGGACGTTTCAGGGACGCGAGGAACCCGTCCGTATCTACTGCCCCCACGAGGTCGTCGAACACGTACGCGACTGTGTGACTCTTGCGGGACACAGACCGCCTTACGACGTAGAGGTGAAGCCCGTCGGAGACGGCACCGTCGTCGACCACGGCGAGTACGAGATACGTGCCTTCGAGACGCAGCACGGACGCGTCGACTCGGTCGGGTACGCCGTCGTCGAGAACGAACGTAAGGGACGTTTCGACCGCGAGCGCGCCGAGGAGTTAGGCGTGCCGCCGGGACCGCTTTTCTCGAAGCTACACGAGGGCGAATCCGTGGAACTCGACGACGGAACGACGGTAGAGCCTGAACAGGTCGTCGGAGAGCCACGTCCCGGAAGGAAGTTCGTCTACACGGGCGACACACGACCGACGGAACGTACCGTCAAGGAGGCACGCGACGCTTCGTTGCTCGTCCATGACGGCATGTTCGCCGACGACAACGCGGCACGGGCGCGCGAGACGAACCACTCGACGGCGCGCGAGGCGGCGGAGGTAGCACGCGACGCCGACGTCGAACTCTTAGCTCTGACACACGTTAGTTCACGTTACTCCGACGGTGTCGCACCTCTCGAAAACGGGGCGCGTGAGGTCTTTACGGACTCTTTCGTCGCCTCGGACGGCGACGAGGTCGTCGTGGAGTACCCCGACAAGGACAGAAAGACACGGCTCGTGTAGCGAGCGAAGAGAGATATCTGACTGAGACGGCTAAACCCTTAACAGTACGCAGGAGAAAGTACACGTATGACGATAGTGAAGACCGAGGACACGCTCGGCGGAAAGCCGCGTCTCGAAGGGCGTCGTATCTCTGTCCTGCACGTCGCCGAGATGTATATCGACGGAGGAATGTCACCTGAGACCGTCGCTGACCAGCTTGACATAGGACTTGACGAGGTACACGAGGCACTCGCGTACTACTACAGGAACATTGACGAGATGAAAGAGCTACGCGAGGAGCAACGGAAGCTACGCGAGAAGCTTAAAGAAGAGGCAATCACGCCGGAGACGGCGGAAACAGAAAAGTAACTGTGTTCGAGTTCGTAGCTGATGAACACGTCCCAGTTGCGGTTATCGAAGCTCTCCGTTCCAACGGATATGACGTATGCCGGGCGCAGGAAGAGTACGGTAAAGGAACCAACGACACCGAGGTACTCGAAGCCTGTGCTGACGAAGACCTCGTGGTTCTCACGAACGATAACGACTTCGCACGTCTCGCGGAGGAACTCGAACACTCCGGTGTGATGATCTACAATGACCAAGAGCTACCACCGCGCGAGGTTGTCAGGGCTGTCGTCCGAGTCGACAACGCGTACCTTGACAGCCTCGAAAACCAAACCGTATGGCTCGAAGGCTGGCTCTAAAACCGCTCCACACCCGTTGCGACTCTCATGGCGTACTCGCGCTTATTGTATCACTACCATCCTTTTCCCTCAGTTTTAATATCGTATGTTCTGAACAGTTCTCATGGGAGATAAAAACTTCCAAGTCGGCATAACAGTACGAGCTTTCACACCTTCTATATCACCTGAAGAAGCACTAAGAATTCTGGGACAGATAGCCGAATACGAGGAAGCCGACGACTTTCCGACGTTTATCGCGGACGTGGAAGAAAAGTCGCCAGAGGATGCACGGCACGCAGGCGTCATATTCGGAGACAGCCCTCCGGAAGCCCAGAACATAGAGGACGCAGAGCCGAACATCTTCGTCGCCACTTACGACGGCGAGCAGGTCACAGTTGACCTGAAGGCAGAAGTAGATAAAATCGAGAGCTATCTGAACCTCTTGGAGCACGTCCTCGGTGCTACTGAGCTACGTGTCGGCGTCGACATTTCGGAGTCCGACAGTCTCAACGCTGTCTTCCGAACACGTACCAAGGTTGACACCGATAAGGTCGACAGACCGGACGACTGGCTCTTCGCTTCCTTTGACGAAGAAGACGGACATCTGATGCATATGAAGCCGTTTCAGAAGGACATCAGCATGACCTTGGACTCCAAGGACTCGATGAAGCCTGTACGAGAAGCAGTCGACGAAATTCTCGACGTAGCTGAACAGGTGAGTACCGTCGTTGAGCAGGCTGAAAGCGAGATGCCTGAGCCTCCCGAACTGTCAAGCCCGACGGCACCTGTTGAAGCTCTTTACGCCGTTCAGGAAGAGGTGGACTTGGAGAACCAAGAAGCGGTCAGTATGTACTTGGGATTCTTCGCGCACAGCAGGGGTGTATACGTGCACGCCGACGACGTATCTCCCGAACAGGGCACATCCCTGTCCGGCATCGGAACGGAGATAACCAAGAGAGGTCTTGACGAGTCGGAGGTCGATGACTGGGTGGCGGCACACGAAGGTCTGAGCATCTTCGTCGAACCCGATGACGTGTCAGCTATAGCTCAGGTAGACAACGCTGTCGTGGAGGCAACCATTAGCCTGGACACCGAAGGAGGTGGCAACGAACAGCAGGCTTCCGAGCATCTCGTCGCCTTAGAAGACGGTGACTGGAAGATAGTTCGTTGAATAGAGGCTTCCCTTTCTTTTCTGGTTTATTACAGCCGCTCCACGCCCGTTGCGATGCTCATCACGTACTCTCCTGTCGCAACCATCGGTAACC